>JAPUFN010000052.1 GCA_027293665.1 Gammaproteobacteria bacterium
TGGGCGAGCGCCGTTGTCCGATCGTTGACACCTGGTGGCAAACGGAAACCGGCGGCATCATGATCACGCCATTGCCAGGAGCAACCGCACTCAAACCCGGCAGTGCCACCCGACCGTTCTTCGGTGTGGAACCGGCTCTGATGGATCCCGAAGGCAACCTGCTCGAAGAAGCCGAAGCGAGCGGTAATCTGGTGATCAAGCAATCCTGGCCCGGCCAGATACGCACGGTTTGGGGCGATCACCAGCGTGCGATAGACACCTACTACTCAACCTACAGCGGTTACTACTTTACCGGCGACGGGGCCCGCCGCGATGCGGATGGTTACTACTGGATCACCGGGCGCGTGGATGACGTCATGAATGTAGCCGGCCACCGCATCGGCACTGCCGAAGTAGAAAGCGCGCTGGTCCTGCACGAAGCGGTGGCGGAAGCCGCCGTCGTCGGCTACCCACACGCTATCAAAGGTGAAGGGATCTACGCTTACGTGACACTCATGGCTGGTAATAACGAAGACCCTGAACAACTGCAAAGCGAACTGATCAACCTGGTCCGCGAGCAGATCGGCCCGTTTGCCAAGCCGGAACACATTCAATGGGCCCCCGGTCTTCCCAAGACCCGATCCGGCAAGATCATGCGGCGCATACTGCGAAAAATCGCCGCCGATGATCTCGATAATCTCGGCGACACATCGACGCTGGCAGATCCGGCCGTGATCGACGATCTCGTTGCACATCGCGCTAATCGATAACCGCCACAAATCAGACGAAAAAAAGGGCCGTCTATACTGACCGCCCTTTTCGTCTTACGCTTTAGCAGCGATTGCTTAGGCGTTGTTGGCCTCACGCGCTCTCGGCGTAGTGCTCTACCTCTTTCATCGAGAGTTTGATGCGACCGCGCTGATCTACATCAAGACAGACGACCTTCACCATCTGACCTTCCTTGAGATAGTCAGTGACTTTCTCAACACGCTCTTCAGCAATTTGCGAGATGTGCAACAAACCATCTTTGCCGGGAAGAATGTTGATGAACGCGCCAAAATCGACGATCGAGGCGACTTTACCTTCGTAGATCTTACCGACTTCGGCTTCGGCGGTGATCTCTTCGATCCTGGCCACAGCAGCAGCCATGCCTTCGCTGTCTGCAGCATAGATGCGCACACTTCCATCGTCTTCGATGTCGATATCCGCTCCTGTCTCGTCGACAATGCTACGGATCATCGAACCACCTTTACCGATGATGTCGCGGATCTTGTCCGGGTGGACATGCAATACACGCATCGCGGGTGCATTTTCCGAAACTTCATCGCGCGACTTATCCAGCACCTTGTTCATCTCATCGAGAATGTGGCGACGGGCTTCCTGCGCCTGCTGCAACGCGATCTCCATGATCTCTTCGGTGATGCCCTCGATCTTGATGTCCATCTGCAACGCGGTAATGCCATTGGCCGTTCCCGCTACTTTGAAGTCCATGTCCCCAAGGTGATCTTCGTCACCCAGAATGTCGGTAAGAACAGCGTACTTGTTACCTTCCTTCACCAAGCCCATTGCAACACCGGCAACCGGCGCCTTCATTGGCACGCCCGCGTCCATCAACGCAAGCGACGTACCACAGACGCTAGCCATCGAACTCGAACCGTTGGATTCGGTTATCTCGGAAACCACACGCAGCGTGTAGGGAAATTCTTCCGGATCGGGCAACACTGCTTCAACCGCGCGCCGCGCTAATCGGCCATGACCAATTTCGCGCCGTTTGGGTGCTCCCATGAAGCCGGCTTCGCCGACACTGTATGGGGGGAAGTTGTAGTGCAGCATGAAGGGGTCTTTGAAGCTGCCTTCAAGGGCGTCAACCAACGCGGCATCACGCATGGTGCCGAGGGTTGCCACCACAATTGCTTGAGTTTCACCGCGAGTGAACAGCGCCGAACCATGCGTCTTCGGCAGCATGCCGACTTCAACGCTGATTGGTCGCACTGTGCGAAGATCCCGACCATCGATGCGCGGCTCGCCGTTAATTACGCGTTGCCGGACGATTTCTTTTTCGAGCTTGGCGAACGCATCAGAAACATCATCAGCTGCATACTCGGAATCCTCACCACCGGCAATAGATGCGACCACAGATTTACGCAGTTCGCTGACACGCGTTTGCCGCTCCATCTTATCCGTGACCCTGTAGGCTTCACCCAGATCCGAGCGCACTGCGCTGGAGACGAGTTCCTGGAGCGATTCGTTTACGGGCTGCTGCTGCCAGTCCCAGGCGGGTTTGCCCGCTTCTTCCACCAGCTTGTCGATCGCTTTGATGGCGACCTGCATTTCCTGATGGGCGAAGAGGACGGCTCCCAGCATTACATCTTCACTGAGTTCGTTGGCTTGTGATTCCACCATCAACACAGCAGCACCCGTTCCCGCAACCGTCATATTCAGCGCAGATTCCTTCAGCACCTCGAAACCCGGATTCAACAGATAGTTGCCGTCTTTGTACCCTACCCGCGCACCGGCGATGGGACCGGCAAACGGAATGCCAGAGATCGCAAGAGCGGCTGAAGCGCCAATCATAGCCGCGATGTCCGGGTCCTGATCTTTATCGGTCGACATGACCGTGCAGATCACCTGCACCTCATTGAGGAACCCTTTGGGGAACAACGGCCGCAGCGGACGATCGATCAGCCTGCACGTAAGCTTCTCTCTCTCACTGGGTTGGCCTTCCCGCCGGAAGAAGCTGCCGGGAATCTTACCCGCCGCATAAGTCTTCTCCTGATAGTTCACGGTCAACGGGAAAAAATCCTGTCCTGGTCGAGCCGATTTTGCGCCTACGACTGTACACAGGACGACCACGTCATCCATGCTGATCAACACTGCACCGGTTGACTGCTTCGCTACCCGGCCTGTCTCTAATGTGACTTTCTGGTCACCGTACTGAAATTCACTAATTACTGGATTCAAAATAACCTCCGTTTGCATCCCTAGCGTCGTAATCCGAGACGCTTGATAAGTTCTGAATAGCGAGATGCGTCTTTACTTCTTAAATAGTCCAACAACTTTCGGCGTTGATTTACCATTCGGATGAGTCCGCGCCGCGAGTGATGGTCTTTGTTATGTTCGCGAAAATGTTCTTGTAGCTTGTTCACGTTGTGTGTCAACAAAGCGACTTGCACTTCCGGAGACCCTGTGTCTCCCTCTTCTACCTGATACTCCTTGATGATTTCCGCTTTACTAGTGGCTGTTAATGCCATTGTTTTCTCCAATCAGTATGCTCCGTTGATACGAGATAACCGTGCATACCTACAGTTAACTCAATAGATTGATATTTCAATTGATGACTTCTTATTTAACGCCCGTTATTCAACGCCTTTCATTCAACGACCAGACGCCGAGGCGCTACTCGTCCGTCATCCAGAATTTCACCCACACCAATGAAGCGTGTGGACTCATCGTCAGCTACTTCGGCCAGGCGAACCCAGCCACTCGTTGGGGCATGCGGGACGATTACCGGTTGCCCTTTGCGCAGGTAATAGGCCGTGTTGTCGGTCAATCTGACCTCCGGCCATCCCTGCACAGTGCTGGAAGTCGGTTGTAGAAACGGATCTAACGACCCTTCTTCCACTGCCGCTTCCAGCACCGAAAAACTAATCAGGTCCGACTCGTCGTACGGACCCGCAGCGCGACGCCTGAGCGCACACACGTGCGCGCCGCAACCAAGCATTTCACCTAATTCTTCTGCAATCGTTCGTATATACGTACCCTTGCTGCAGTGAATCTCCAGTTCGAGTTGATCGCCGTCAAATGCAACCAGCTCGTTCGAAAATATCGTTACCCGGCGCGCTTTGCGTTCGATCTCAATTCCCTGTCGCGCCAGTTTGTACAACGGTTGGCCTTTGTGCTTGATCGCCGAAAACATCGGCGGTACCTGGTCTATTTCACCGCGGAAAAAGCGCAGAGCATCTGTGATCTTCGCAGCATCTACGTTCTCAACAGGACGTTCCGCTACAACTTTACCGTCCGCGTCCCCGCTGTCAGTGGCAACTCCCAGTTGCAGTTGGGCCCAGTACTTTTTGTCCGATGACAAAAGGAACTGCGAAAACTTGGTTGCTTCGCCAAAACACAGCGGCAGCACACCAGTTGCCAGCGGGTCGAGTGCTCCCGTGTGCCCGACCTTGCGTGCGTTGAACAATCGCTTGGCTTTCTGCACAGCGTCGTTCGAACTCAACCCGATTGGTTTGTCGATCACCAGCACGCCGCTGACATCTCTACCCCGTCGACGCCTACTCATCATCGTCACTTCCGGGGTTGCTTAGCCGGTCACTCAGTTGTGCCGCCCGCTCCTCATCGGATTTGACCGCTGACTCAATCAACGCCTCGAGGCGAGGACCTCTTTCGACAATTTCGTCATAGTGAAATCGTGGCTTGGGCGTGGTCCGCATGCTATGCCGCTTGGCAAGTTCAGAGCGAAAATAGCCCGCCGCTTTGTTCAGCACAATAATCAGCTCGTCGCGCTCTTCGGTAGATTCGGTTTCAATCGACGAAACATAGACATCCGCCCAGGACAGATCCTTACTCACGCTTACTTCGTTCACGCTGACCATGCCGACCCGGGGATCGCGCATTCCACGTTGAATGATCGCTGCCAGTTCATCACGAACGAAGTCCGCAATGCGCAGGTCTCTGCCGGTTTGGCGCATCGTACTCAAAGCTCCCGTGCGATTTCCTTGGAGTCGTACACTTCGATGAGGTCACCTTCGTGAACATCGTTGTAGTTACGCACTCCAATGCCGCACTCGGTGCCGTTCCTCACTTCGTTGACGTCATCCTTGAATCGTCGCAGTGATTCGAGTTCACCTTCGTAGATCACAATATTGTCACGCAGCACACGAATCGGTTTGTTACGAAAGACGCTTCCCTCAGTAACCATACAACCCGCGATGAGTCCATAACGCGGCGACCGGAAAACATCGCGAACCTCCGCGACTCCGATAATTTCTTCGCGAATCTCTGGTGCAAGCATGCCTGAAAGCACCTGCTTCACATCATCGAGTAACTCGTAGATGACGCTGTAATACCGCAGCTCGAGACCTTCGCGTTCGATGATCGTTTTCGAAGCGCTATCCGCTCGAACGTTGAAACCGAAAATCACCGCGCCATAAGTGAGTGCCATATTCGCATCGGTTTCGGCAATTCCACCAACCCCGGAAGCAAGCACGTTTGCTGCGACTTCTTCGTTACCCATTTCGGCCAGAGCCTGCTGGATTGCTTCAAGGCTGCCGCGGACGTCCGTTTTCAATACCATTTTGAGAACGCGCTTCTGACCTGCACCAACGCTTGCGAACATGTTTTCCATCTTCGCCGCCTGTTGCATGGCGACACGTTGTTCCTGGTGTTTGTCGCGGCGCGCTTCGGCAAGCTCGCGAGCCGTGCGTTCGTCAGTGACTACCGAGAAATCATCGCCAGCCGCCGGGGTGCCGCCGATACCCAGCAGCTCAACGGGCTCGGATGGGCCGGCTTGTGAAACCTGTGCGCCGTGCTCATCGAGTATTGCCCGTACCCGGCCATGAAACTCGCCCGCAATGATCACATCGCCCTGCTTGAGCGTACCGTTCTGCACGAGCACGGTTGCCACCGGCCCACGACCACGGTCGAGCCGAGACTCGATGACGACACCTCTGCCAGGCGCATCTTCGATTGCCTTCAGTTCCAGAATTTCCGACTGCAACAATATTGCTTCCAGTAATTCTTCGATCCCTTCGCCCGTTTCGGCCGAGACCTTGACGAACTGAGTATCGCCACCGAACTCTTCGGACACGACTTCCTGCGCCAACAGTTCGGTGGTGACTTTCGTCGGATCTGCACCTGGCAGATCCATTTTGTTGATGGCAACGACTATAGGCACACCGGCAGCCTTCGCGTGCTGGATGGCTTCCTCAGTCTGCGGCATCACACCATCGTCAGCGGCAACGACCAGGACAACAATGTCCGTTGCCTGGGCACCACGCGCCCGCATGGCAGTGAAAGCCGCGTGACCGGGTGTATCGATGAACGTGATACGACCTTGCGGTGTGTCCACGCCGTAAGCGCCGATGTGCTGGGTGATACCCCCCGCCTCACCAGCGGTCACGCGGGTTTTACGGATATGGTCGAGCAGCGACGTCTTGCCGTGGTCGACGTGGCCCATCACCGTAACAACCGGCGATCGTCCTACCTGCTCGCCTTCCAGGTTGAGTGATTCTTCAAGCGCCTGTTCCATTGCATCTTCAACGACGAGCTTCACGCTATGGCCCATCTCTTCGACAACCAGGGTCGCGGTGTCCTGATCGACCATCTGATTGATCGTCGCCATGACCCCCATGCCCATGAGCGTCTTTATGACCTCACCGGCTTTGACCGACATCCGCTGTGCGAGCTCACCCACGGAGAGCATCTGAGGCAGCTCCACTTCACGGGCGATGAAGTCCGTCGGCCGGAATTCACCACCCTGTTTCTCCACATGCATGGGCACCGGACGTTGTTTTTTGCGACCACGCCGTTCTGATTTGAGCGATAGCTCGCGGCGCCGGCCACCGCCCTGCGC
>JAPUFN010000053.1 GCA_027293665.1 Gammaproteobacteria bacterium
CGAGCGCACGAGCGCCTTTGGTTTGGAGGTCCTTTGAGAGAGCTTGCCGGCTCAACTCTGCGAGGCAGGAGAGACGCGCAGGACTTCGGCGATGGTGGTGAGGCCCGCGCCCACTTTCTGAGCACCGGATAACCGCAGCGTGCGCATGCCTTCCTTGAAAGCCTGCTTACGCAAGGTTTCCAGTTCCAGCTCAGCCGTGATATGGGATTGAATGCGCTCGCTCATCGGCAACAGCTCATAGATCCCCATGCGACCCATGTAGCCGGTGTCGCGGCACTCGATGCATCCCTGTGGGGCGTACACGTGTTCCGGCGGCTTGGCCCGGAACGGCTTCATGAGCAGGTTCCAGGCTTCAGCATCGACGTCCTCTTCCACTTTGCAATGCGGGCAAAGTGTTCGCACGAGGCGCTGCGCCATGATGCCGAGCACCGTGGCTTTGATCATATAAGGTGGTATCCCAAGGTCGAGCAGACGGGTGATCGCAGTTGGCGCATCGTTTGTGTGCAGCGTGGAGATCACGAGGTGACCGGTCAACGAAGCCTGGATCGCCATCTCGGCCGTCTCCAGATCGCGAATCTCTCCGATCATGATGATATCCGGGTCTTGTCGCAGCAGTGAGCGGACACCGGAGGCAAAGCTCACATCGATATTGCGCTGCACCTGCATCTGGTTGAAAGCGGGCTCGACCATCTCGATCGGATCTTCGATCGTGCAGACGTTGACTGCGTCTGTTGCCAGTTGCTTGAGCGTGGAATATAGCGTGGTGGTCTTGCCGGATCCCGTGGGCCCGGTAACTAATACGATGCCGTTGGGTGAATTAGCCATGGACTGCCAGCGGTCGTAGTCATCGCCGGTGAGTCCGAGCTGCGCGAAACTTCTAAGCAGCACGTCCGGGTCGAAAACCCGCAGCACCATCTTTTCACCGAACGCGGTGGGCAGGGTCGACAAGCGCAGTTCGATCTCATCCCCATCGGGACTTTTCGTCTTGACTCGGCCATCCTGCGGTCGGCGCTTTTCTGCCACGTCCATCCGGCCGAGAATTTTCAAGCGGCTGGTGACCGCTGTGTTGACGGCCGCCGGCAGTTCGTAAACATGGTGGAGCACGCCATCGATGCGAAATCGGATCAGGCCCTTGTCACGTCGTGGCTCGATATGGATGTCACTGGCGCGCTGGTCAAACGCGTACTGCAGCAGCCAGTCGACAATATTGACAATGTGCGCATCGTTGGCTTCCGGAGATTTCAAACTGCCCAGTTCGAGCATCTGCTCGAAGTTGGCAACCGCTGATACCTCGAAACCTGCAGCTGCGGCTTTCGCCACAGAACGGGCCATCGTGTAAAACTCGAGCATCCGCAGGTTGAGGTCTGCTGGATTGACCACCACCCGCTTGATCCTGCGGCCGCGCAGAGTCTGGGTGAGCATGCCTTCCCATTGATACATATACGGCTGAGCGCTCGCGATCACGACCTCGTCGTCGGAGACTTCCAGTGCAAGGATCTGATGGCGTTGGGCGAAGGCATACGACATCACCTCGGTGACGGCGTTGACGTTGATCTTGAGCGGGTCGATGCGCACGTAGGGTTGACGCGACGTCTCGGCCAACCACAGCGTCATCGTTTCGAGATCGAACGTGGCACCTGGATCGTTGCGATTCTCGTATTCTCGCGCAGCGACGATTTCCATCGCATGCTGCAGGAGTTCTTTTTTGGTGCGCGGTGCAATCAGGATATCTTCTGCCTGCCGTTGGCTGACGAATCCTTCTTTGACGAATTCATCGAGCACGGTAGGCAAATCGAGCAGTCGTTCGGGCTCAGTGGTCAGGCGCTCAGAAAGTACACCAGGGTCAGGGTTTGTGTGTGGAGTATCTGCGGCAGCGGGACCGTGAGCCGCAGCGTTCAGATCCTGCTGCGGGGATTTACTATCCGCCAACTCTTCGGCGCCATCAGCGGACGCTGCCGGTCCGTTTTCGGAGTCTTCCGGCTCTTTTGAGGTAAGCGATGTGGGCGAACTGGCCACCTAAGTCCCTGATTTAGCCTAGCTTTAGCAGTTAAAGGCATGACCTGATATTTTGCAACCGCCGCAGGCCTCAAGAACATGACAGACATCACAGAGCGCTGCCTAAACCGCCAAAATCGGGCAGGCAGGTTGGCGAAACGGCCTTTTTCGGGGTGCGATTTCCCCCTTCCTGCTGGTGTAGAATGCGCGGCCCGCGACAACCGGCAGGAGAAGAAAAGCGCAGTGGACACGAGCGGCTACGCGCAGTGGTTCAGGGATTCAACCCCCTACATCAGCATGCACCGGAACAAGACCTTCGTGGTCCTGTTGGACGGCGCAGCACTGGCGCACCCCAACCTGATAAATATTGTCCACGATCTGGCCCTTGTCAGCGTGTTGGGTGCCCGGCTCGTGCTGGTGCACGGCGCGCGACCGCAGATCGATGCACAGTTACCCGACAGTACATTTCACGACGGCCGTCGCATCACGCAGGAATCCGATCTCACGACATTGCTCGGCACATTCGGCGAACTGCGCACTCACATAGAAGCTCTCTTCTCGACCGGTCTGCCAACCAGTCCACTGCGGCAGTCCGATATTGCCGTGGTGAGCGGAAATTTCGTGACCGCACAACCTCTGGGAGTAGTCGATGGGGTCGACCAT
This sequence comes from Gammaproteobacteria bacterium, assembly GCA_027293665.1. Lineage (GTDB taxonomy): Bacteria > Pseudomonadota > Gammaproteobacteria > Pseudomonadales > Azotimanducaceae > SZUA-309. The sequence continues at coordinate 2,659 of JAPUFN010000053.1, forward strand.
CTGCTCACCGGCCGAGCCAGAAAGATTCATCGCAAGCGAATCAACGGAGCACTCGATAGCGGCGCGCTGGTACTACTGTCTCCCCTGGGCTACTCGCCCTCGGGTCAGGTATTCAATCTTCCCGCCGCTGAACTCGCCGCTGATGTCGCCATCGCGCTGAATGCTGAGAAATTCATCGTGTTCAACGCAGAACACGCCCTGACAGATGCAAAAGGCGAGCGTCGAAGTGTCTTGAGTCCTGCCGATCTCGACGCCCACATCTCTGCGAAAGAGGATGCCGACACCAGCGGCAATCAGCTACATCTGCGCGCCGTAATGAGAGCCTGTCGTGGCGGTATCAGGAGTTGCCAGCTCGTCAGCTACGTCGAAGACGGCGCCCTGCTCGCCGAACTCTACACCGCACAGGGGCATGGCACTCAGGTGCGCGAAAACTATGCCGGGCTCGTGAGACCAGCTACCCCTGAAGACGTGGCCAGCATTGTCGAGGTTATTCGCCCGCTGGAAGAAGCCGGCGTGCTGGTGCGCCGTTCGCGCGATCGCCTCGAACGCGAGATCGGACAATTCCTGGTCGCCGACATCGACAACAACGTGGTCGGCTGCTGCGCTATCTACCCCTTCGGCACAGTAGCCGAGCTTGCCTGTGTTGCCGTGCACCCTTCTTACCGTGATCTCGACCGAAACCCGGGCATCGGTGCACGCCTGCTGGCCGCAGCAGAGCAGGCAGCGGCCGCCAGCGGCGCAACGGAACTCTTTGCTCTGACGACCCAGACCCGGGACTGGTTTATCGAAAACGGGTTCGCCGACGCAGCAACCGAGGCGCTTCCCGCGCCGAAGCAGGCGCTGTATAACTATCAGAGAAACGCCAAGGTGATGATCAAATCATTGGATTGGAACGATGACTGATAAAAGACCCTACTCTTCCGTCGTGGTCGATGGCCCAGCGCAGGCTCCGAGCCGTGCCATGCTCTATCCGGTGGGCTTCACGGAGGAAGACTTCAGTAAGTCGCAGATCGGCATCGCCTCCACCGGTAGCATGGTCACACCCTGCAACATGCACTTAAACGCACTTGCGGAAGTTTCCGCGCAGGGCGTGGACGAAGCCGGCGGCAAGAGCGTGCAGTTCAACACCATCACAGTATCGGATGGTATTTCCATGGGTACCCCCGGCATGCGCTACTCGCTGGTTTCCCGCGAAGTGATTGCAGACTCCATCGAAACAGTCGTGGCTGCACAGGGGTTCGATGGCTTCGTCGCAATCGGCGGCTGTGACAAGAACATGCCCGCCTGTGCGATGGCCATGGCGCGCCTCGACCGACCCAGCGTGTTTGTCTATGGCGGCACGATTCAACCAGGCGCTGAACGGCGCGATGTCGTCTCTGTGTTCGAAGCAGTGGGCAAGCATGCAGCCGGCAGCATTTCCGACATCGAACTCAAGGAAATAGAGAGTACCGCCATTCCCGGACCCGGCTCGTGCGGCGGTATGTATACAGCCAACACGATGGCGTCTGCCATTGAAGCGCTGGGGTTATCGCTCGCCAACAGTTCCGCTCTGGAAGCCGTCTCCGACGCGAAACGCCAGGATGCCTATGCAGCCGGTGCCGCAGTGATGAATCTCATCGAGCTCGGCATCAAGCCAAGCGATATTCTGAGCATGGAGGCGTTCGAAAACGCGATCACCGTCGTCATTGCGCTGGAAGGCTCAACCAATGCGGTGCTGCATCTGCTCGCGATTGCCCACACCGCACGTGTGCCGTTGACAATTGACGATTTCACTCGCGTCGGGAAAAGGGTACCGGTGCTTGCCGACATGCGGCCAGCCGGGCTGTACTCGATGAGCGAACTGATCGCGATCGGCGGCATCCAACCATTGATGAAAATGTTGCTCTCCGAAGGCCTGCTCCATGGCGACTGCCTGACAGTCACCGGTGAGACTCTGCAGGAAAATCTGGCATCGGTGGCGCCCTATCCGGCTGACCAGAAGGTCATCCGTCCGCTGTCCGATCCGGTCAAGAAGGATTCTCATCTCGTCATCCTTTACGGCAATCTTGCCCCACAAGGTGCCGTCGCCAAGATAACCGGTCATGAAGGCCTCACTTTCACCGGCACCGCAAAGTGCTTCCATGGAGAGGAAGCCGCAATGGAAGCGATACTGAACCGTAAAATCAGCAAAGGCGACGTGCTCGTTATTCGCTATGAAGGTCCGCGGGGCGGCCCCGGTATGCGGGAAATGCTCTCTCCCACCAGTGCCATCAGCGGCATGGGTTTAGCAGACGACGTAGCGCTGATCACCGATGGCCGATTCTCCGGCGGCTCTCACGGCTTTGTGATCGGACACATCACACCCGAGGCTTTCGATGGCGGTCCAATCGGACTGATCGAAGACGGCGACACGATTACGGTTGATGCCGAGACTCGCGAAATCAATCTCGAGGTCGACGCGGCAACGCTGGATGCCCGCAGAGCTAACTGGGTTCAGCCCGAGCCCTATGCCGAGCGCGGAGCATTGGCAAAATATGCCAGGCTGGTCAGTTCCGCCAGCGAAGGTGCTGTGACCGACAAGATCTGAGGCCGCAGCATTTACTGCGTCTTCAAGTCGAGGCGACTGAGCGGACTGACGACGGCGTTCCCCCCGCCGTATTCAAGCAAAGAATATTCGAAGCTGATGACGCAATACACATGGACCTTTCTGATACGTGCGACGGGGAGGAGGAAGCAAGTGCTAAGTATCGAGTATATTTCGAAAATATGCGGCAGAAAATGCGTTCTCCAATTCAGCCCGATACGGAACCAAAGTGACGCCTAACAATTCGTTGCAGCGGACAGCCAAAAGCGTAACTTTTTGTGCTTGCGCACAAAAATCGCCTCTTTTGTCTGCCGCTGAACTCTGGCGTTAGGCGTCGTCCAAGAGCTATCTAGATCCGCTGGTGAAATCCCCACCGGTGCCCCTCGCAATCCAGTACTTCGTAACGCCGATCCCCCCACGGCGCATTGTTTAGCTCCAGAACGATCTTGCCTCCCTGCTCAACCGACCTCGCATAGTGCTCGTCAACTTCATCGACATAGACCACGAGCATCTGGGAACATCCACCCAACCGTTGTGGGCTCGCCAATCCGTGATTTCCGCTCATACCAATCATTATCCTGCTATCAAGGACCCTTAGCTCGGTTAGCACAACCTTTCCGCGTTCATCCAAATATCGATCTCGCTCATCTTCCTCAAAACCGAAAGCCCCGCATAAGAACGTAGCTGCAGCCTCTACGTCGTCGTATGTCACTCTTGCGAGAATTCTCGGTGACCCAACTGGAGGGTTTTGTGGCATTCTCTTGCTCTCCTGCGGTTCCGGCCGCCTATGTACCTTTCAATAATGGACAGCTCAAACTTCAAGTGCAACAGCCGACGCCTAACAACTCGCCGCAGCGGACGCACTAAAGTGTCCTCCTTTTTGCATTCGCAAGGAGGCCGCCACTTCAGCAGGCCGCTGAGCTCTGGACGCTATACAGCGAGCGCGGCAGAATGGCAGTCGACGTGAGACCCATCGAAGCAG
>JAPUFN010000054.1 GCA_027293665.1 Gammaproteobacteria bacterium
GCCTTCGACGGTTTTGATGTCCGGACCTGCGCGCTGCTCTCGGATGAAGAGATTGAAGCGTTGATGCGCGACGATCGGATCGTCAAAAACGCGAAAAAGATTCAGACGGTGCCGAAGAACGCTGCTTTTATTCTGACAGTGCGGGAGACTCACCAGGGTTTCGGTGCGTATCTCGCCGCCTGGCCGAGTGACGACATTATCGGCCTGTGGGCCGATCTCAAGAAACGCGGCAACCGTCTCGGCGGCCAGACGGGGCGGTACTTTCTGCGTTTCGTGGGCAAAGACACGCCCATCTTCTCCGGCGATGTCGTCAAGGCACTGATCGAGCAGAAGGTCGTGGACAAAGAACCGACCAGTCAGCGCGCGCTTGCCTCGGTACAGGCTGCGTTCAACGAATGGCAGGCCGAATCCGGGAGGGAGCTGTGCCAGATATCGCGCGTTCTGGCCTGCAGCGTGTAGCGGAAAAATGACGATCGATTCGGAGCAGGATGTCGCCGGTCTGTACGCTGCAGGCGCAGCAGTACGCGCAACATTCGAGCGGATGAAGGCCGCCACCTGTGCCGGCATTACCACCGCTGAACTCGATTCCATCGGCGCCACCGAGCTCGATGGCCGCGGCGCGCGCTCCGCACCGCAGCTTTATTATGATTTTCCCGGCGCTACCTGTATCAGCGTCAATGAGGAAGCCGCTCATGGCATTCCGGGGCCACGCCGATTGCAGACAGGGGATCTGATCAACATTGATGTGTCTGCCGAGCTCGATGGCTATGTCGCGGATATGGGGGAATCGTTTGTCGTCGGTGCACCGAATGCTGCCCAGAAAAAGATCTGTGCCGCCGTGCGCAATGCGGTCTCCGCGGCACTGCGCAGTGTCCGCAGCGGCCGATCGCTCAATGTCATCGGCCTGGCCGTTCAGCGGGTGGCCGATCGCGGTGGTTACACGATAGTCGAAAACCTGGGAAGCCATGGTGTTGGCAATTCGATTCATGAAGAACCGTCCTATATACCGCTGCACAATCCGCTTGAGCGTCGGCGCCTGAGCAAGGGACTCGTGCTGACGATCGAGCCGTTCCTGACAACGGGTGTGCGTTGGGTCGAACAGGGACCGGACGGCTGGACGTTGAGTGTCCCCTCAGGACAACTGGTCGTCCAGCATGAGCATACGTTGATCGTGACAGACGACGGGGCGCTGGTAGTCACTGCCTGAACGGGGCCAGCCCTGAGCGGGTTACAGCCCTGGGCGGGTTGCAGCCCTGAGCCGCTTAAAGGAGAGGATATGCACATCGAACTCGACGCAGATCAGCGCCGGTTGCGCGATGAAATCCGGCAATTTCTTGCCGCCGAGCTGCCGCAGGATCTTGCCACACGCGTCAGGCACGGACAAAGCATCTCCAAAGAAGATCAAATCCGCTGGACCCGCATTCTGCATGCCCGTGGCTGGGCGGCGCCGCACTGGCCACAGGAACATGGTGGTACGGGCTGGTCACTCATCCAACGACATATTTTTGACGTCGAATGCCGTGCGTTCCAGGCACCCGTGCTGTCGGGATTTGGCTTCAACATGGTGGGACCTGCGATCCTTCGACACGGCACGGCCGAGCAGAAAGCCGAATTTCTGCCGAAAATTCTCAGAGCCGAACTCTGGTGGTGCCAGGGCTACTCCGAGCCGCAGGCAGGCTCCGATCTTGCGTCGCTACGCACGAGGGCAGTTCGCGAAGGGGATGAGTATGTCGTGACGGGACAGAAGAGCTGGACCAGCGGTGCAGAAATTGCTGACTGGATATTCTGCCTCGTGCGCACGGATCCGACCGTGCAGATGCAAAGGGGCATCAGTTTTTTGCTCATAGATCTCAATTCTCCGGGTATCTCCATCGAGCCGCTTTACGCCTTCAACGGCAAGCGACTGTGGAACCAGGTGTTCTTCGATTCGGTCCGCGTGCCGATCGCGCAACGCCTCGGGGAGGAAGATAAAGGCTGGACCGTGGCGAAGAGCCTGCTTGGAGACGAGCGCCTGATGGTCTCCCGCGTTGCCGAAAACAAACGTCTGCTCAACCGACTTCGCGAGGTGCTCGGACAGGAGCAGGAAGGCAGCCGGCCGCTCGATCAGACAACTTTGATCAGGCGCAGACTCAGTGAGCTGGATATACGCCTGCAGGCGCTTGAGATGACGAGCCTGCGCCTGTTGAGCGAGGCCGACAAGGGTGGTCAGGTGGGGGCGGAACCATCGATGCTCAAGCTCAAGGGCAGTCAGCTGGTACAGGCGATGGACGAGCTTCTCGTTGAGGCCATCGGGCATTGGGCATTGCCACTGGATGCTGGCTCGACCGGATCAGCTGTCGGTCCCGCATATGCCGAGTATATTGCTTCGGGTCTCTTTCATCATCGCGGCTACAGCATCGCGGGCGGCTCCAGCGAAGTGCAACACAACATTATCGCCAAGCAGGTGCTCGGGCTGTAAAGAGAACGCGGGATCGATTGAGCCGGCGTTCTATGAAGCGTCATCGGCCGAGTAACGATTTCAGATCGACGCTTGGGTCAGCCAGAATATCCGCATCCACCTTCGTACCGACCAACTGTTTGCAGATCATGAACTCTTTGGGGCTGTTGACTGCGTCGGCTGCAACCATGGCGCCGTCTTTGAGATAGAAGACGGCGAACTGATTGTTCGCCATGTCGCCGCGGACGACCTGGGTATCGCCGTCGGCGGAAAATCCTACCATCTGCAGCTTGAGTTCGTATTGATCGGACCAGAACCAGGGATAGGAAGAATAGGATTTGTCGCCGCCACAGATGTTGGCCGCCACTACCCTTGCCTGCTCCATTGCATTGGGTACCGATTCCAGACGCAGACGCCGATCCAGCAGCGGGTTTGGATGGTTCGTGCAGTCACCGGCAGCGTAAACTCCGGCAACTGAAGTTTCACAGTGGTCGTTAACGAGAATTCCATTGTCGCAGTCGATTCCTGCTGCTTCGGCGATCTCGGTATTGGGAATGATGCCGATGCCGACGATTACCAGGTCCGCTGCGATGGTTTCGTCGCCGCACAGAACTCCACTGACCTGGCCATTGCCGGTGAAACCGCTCACCATTTTCGAGGTGTGGATGTGTACGCCGCGCGAGCTATGCAGATCGTGGTAGTAGCGAGACATCTCCGGCGTGGTGACACGTTGTAATATGCGCTCTTCCATCTCAAGAACGTGGACCTCGAGGCCGCTGGTCACGCTGACTGATGCAACTTCGAGACCGATATAGCCGCCGCCGACGATCACGAGTTTTTTGCCGGCGCTCATCTGCGCGCGGATCGCATCTACATCAGCCACGGTTCGAAAATAGTAGATGCCGGGAAGATCGCTGCCATCGATGTGCAGAATCCGGGGTCGGCTGCCGGTCGCGATCAGCAGGTTTTCGTACTCGATGGTCTCGCCTTGATCAGTGGTGACGTTCTTCGCACTGGTGTCGATGGACTCCACGCGGGTATCCACCTTTACCGTGATGTCCCTGTCGGCGTAGAACTTCTCCGGCCGCAGATAAACCCGCTCCATGCCATGTTCGCCTGACAGGTACTGCTTGGACAGTGGTGGCCGTTGATACGGAATGTGCGATTCGTCACCGATGAGGATGATCTCGCCTGCATATTTTGCCTGTCGCAGACTGGCCGCAGCCTGACCTGCCGCATGACCAGCGCCAACGATAACAATGCCAGCCATGGAAACCTCCTCGAGAAGAAACCGCCATTTTACAAGAGCGTGATAGCATTTGGAGGTTTTTCAATGAGTAGATGGCGAAGGTGGAATTTCTGACGCTGCATGAGATCGTGCGACAGGCGCAACGAAATCTCGACAAGAATCGCTGGGATTATTTGATTGGCGGAGCTGATACAGAGTCATCGTTGCGGCGCAACAGAGCGGGTCTCGACTCCTGGGTTTTCCGGCCGCGAATTCTCAATGACGTCAGTGAGGTCAAGGCGGACACAGAGTTTCTGGGTAGCCCATTGCGAATCCCGGTACTTCTGGCCCCAATCGGTTCGATGCAGGTATTCGAAGCTGGTGGCGCCGAATCGGTTGCGAGGGCGGCAGCGGATTTTGGCGTGCAGCAGATTCTCAGTTCGGTGTGCACGCCGGATTTCGAACAGGTGGCACAACTCGTGCCGGGCCCGCGTATCTATCAGCTCTACCTCATGGGCGATCAGGCTTGGATGGACGACCTCATTGGGCGGGCGATCGATGCCGGTTACACGGGTTTCTGTCTCACCGCCGACACGCAAACCTATTCCAGACGCGAAAGGGACATCCTCAAGCGCCATGTGCCGGCTTCCGGATCGCGTTCGGACGCGCTGGATTTCAACTACCAGGCGCGAATGACCTGGGAGACCGTCGCGCACATCAAAGACAACTTCGACATCCCGCTGCTCATCAAAGGGGTTAATGTCGCCGAGGATGCCGCGCGCTGTGTCGAGATGGGAGTCGACGTCGTCTATGTCTCCAATCACGGCGGCCGACAACTCGATCACACACGTGCTTGTATCGATGCGCTGCCCGAAGTGGTGACTGCGGTCGCTGGCAGGGTGCCGGTCGTGGTGGACGGCGGATTCATGCGCGGAGCGGACGTTATCAAGGGGCTGTGTCTGGGTGCTGCGGCAATTGGTATGGGTCGAATTGAAGCTCTGGCAATGGCGGCCGGCGGTGCTGCAGCCGTTGTTCGCGCATTGGAAATTCTCGAACACGAAATAAAAACCAGTATGGCGCTACTCGGTGTGAGCGAGCTGAAGGGACTCAATCGTGCGCTCGTCGAACGCGTCCAGCCGATCTCCAGCGCACATGTACTCAGTGCGTTCCCATTGCTCGACGAAGGCTATTAGCAGCGTGTTGATTCCTGGCAGACGATCCGATCAAGTCGGAATTTCGCGTAACGGCAAGCTGGTCGTCGATTTCATCTCGGACATTGCGATGTTGGAATGCACTTCCTGCACGCCAGGAAGCTGGCTGAGCGTATCGAAGAAAAACCGTTCATAAGAATGGATGTCGTGCGTGACGATTCTGACCAGGAAGTCCATATCTCCCATGAGGGTGAAGCACTCCTGGACTTCCGGAAACGCCTGAATGGCTTCCGCAAATTCTGGCAGCGAGCGGCGGCCGTGAGCATTGAGTTTCACCATCGCAAACACCAGCACGTCGAGACCGAGTTTGCGCCGATCGAGATGCACCACGCGCGATTTGATGATGCCGACCGCTTCAAGGCGATGGATGCGGCGCCAGCATGGCGACTGCGACAGGCCGATCCGGCTGCCGATTTCGGCGGCGGTCAGTGAGGCGTCTTCCTGCAGCAGAGCGAGGATCTGACGGTCGAACTGGTCAATGGCTTCCACGGCTTTTCCCTGGGATGGGTAAATATTGAACTGCTAGTCTTTGAACTGGATATGCGTGAATTTGGAATATAGCGCATAAAAATATCACTATATACGATATATGAACATAATTAATCCCAAATTTGGTCAAATATTCGAGTGAAATGAGGCCCTTTTCTCCAGCAGTCGTCCTAGGATTTGTGCCTGCCGCGGCAGCTTGTCATCGGTTGGCAGGCTGGCCCGTTTGTCTCCCTGAATCTCTGGTGCTGCCATGCAAATCCCGTCACACAATCACGAACAACTCGTCCTCCGGCAGGATTCTGCCAGCGGCCTCAGCGCCGTCATTGCCATCCATAGCACGCGGTTGGGTCCGGCGGCGGGTGGCTGCCGGCACTGGGTGTACGAAAACACCGAGGCAGCCGTGTGCGATGCACTGCGGCTTGCCGAGGGAATGACGTATAAGAATGCGCTGGCGGACATTCCGTTTGGCGGTGGCAAGAGCGTCATCCTCGGTCGGCCGGACCAACCGCTCACCCGGCAGC
>JAPUFN010000055.1 GCA_027293665.1 Gammaproteobacteria bacterium
TACGGCCGGAAAAGCGCTTCTATACCCGTTCAATGATCAGCGGCTGGATTTCGGAGAATGAACACGCCGCGAATCACGACCCTGAGCGCTGGATGCCCGCGGGCGTACCCACCGCCGTTGGTGCGCCTGCCCCTGCTCGCGCGGGCGAAGAATCCCACTGAGCGCCAGATCAGCGTACGCAGTGCAACCGTCCACAACTGACATTGAAGCGGTAGAAACCGCCTACGACTTTCTGTTGGCCTATGCCGCTCAGGGTCGCGCGGACGATGCCACAGGTCCCGGTCGGAAATCACGTGAAGTCGTCAATGAACTGGATGCAGCGCTGGCGAACATTCTTGGCTGGCTGGACAAAGAGATCGATTTCAGCAGCGTCGTCGAAGAAGACATCATCAAGACCCGCAAAGCACTGGCCCTGGTACTGGCACAACCGAACATCAGCAGCGAACTGATCGATAATCTCAACGCATCCATGCATTTGCGCGCCGTGTTGACCGACCTTTTTCTCCTGAGCGAAACAATTTAGGCGTCAGGCGCGTTTATATCGGCTCGAACAGCAGTAAAGTCACGCCGTCGCGTTTGGCGAAGACCGGTTTCAACTTGATGCCAACTCGCACATCCGCCTCATCGATGTTGACCAACGTCGATGTCATTCTGACACCCTCTGCAAGTTCCACGACCGCAAGCTTCTGCGGCACTTCATCGGCGAAGTGGGGTGCCGTTGGCTGTCTTGTCAAAGTAAACGTGTAGAGCACCGCATCGCCTGTGACTTCCCGCCACTCGAGGTTGTCCGAAAGACAGCTCGAGCACCGACTACGTGGATAAAACACCCACGTCGCACAATCCAGGCAGTGCTGAATCATGATTTTATTCGCCGCAAGTCCGTCCCAGAAAGGCTGACTGGTCGGCGTGGGTCGTGGCAGTGGTTTCGCGAAATCGTTGTCCATGACGTCGTTCAGCCTCCCTGCAGCAACAACGCACTTTGTTCGCTCATGACACCGCCAGTGCCAGAGATGTACACGGTGTCGCACGTGCCGAGCTGCCGTTCGGCCGCGCGGCCCATAATCTGCCGAACAGCCTCGATGGTTTGTGTCATGCCACCTGCCGCGCCTGCCTGGCCCATGCCGAGCTGGCCACCATGCGTGTTCATTGGAAAATCACCTGAGAAAGTCAGGTCGTGTTCGGTAATGAATTGCATGCCCTCACCTTTGTCACAGAACCCTGCATCTTCCAGCGTCAATAAAACCGTGATGGTGTAACAATCATAGATCTGTGCAGCATCGACATTGCCGGGTGTTACGCCCGCCATCTCGAACGCTTGCTGGGAGGCAGGGCCAACCGGTGTAAAGCAGGCATCTTCTGCATAGGTTGGGGTTTTGATCGTCAGGTGCTCGCCAAAACCGGTCACAAAGACCGGTCGCCGGGAACACTTCGCGGCAATTTCCCGGCTCGCCACCACCACCGCCCCACCACCAGCCACCGGCATGACAATTTCCAGCATTCGCAACGGATCGGCTATCAGCTTGCTGCCGAGCACATCTTCGATTTCGATCGGCTGGCCATAAAACGCAGCATTCGGATTCAGCGCGGCACTGCGCCTCTGATCGACGACGAGTTTGGCCATCGCTGCCGCATCGTAGCCGTAATCGGCGGCGTAGCGTTGCGCGATCATCGCATAGCCGCAATTCTGCGCGAGGTTACCGTAGGGGACTTCGAACTCTGCCTGCGGCGACCCCCAGTTCATGCTCGAAGCACCAAAGTAACGCATCGGGTTGACGGGTTGCGGTTGCGGATTCGACGGGATCGGCCGTGCAGGCAACGCACACACTACGACATCACAAACACCCAACTCGATTGCAGCGGCCGCCCGCCAGATCATCCCGACCGCGTTCGCTCCTCCCAGATCGACGCGCTCTGCAAAGTTCACAGGCTGTCCCAGATATTCCGCGATGGTCGCCGGCATGAACATCCCAGACTCACGAATGTCCGAACAAACGATTCCGTTGATGTCCGATGCTTCCAGACCAGCATCCGCCAGCGCCATCTGCGCAAGATCGGCCCACTGCTCGATCGTGAATTTGCGTGGCCCTGAGTATTTGCGCTCGTGCTTGTACTCCGCAAATCCGACCACGGCCGCGTCACCGCGTAACCCCATCAGATCTCTCCGCCGTCATGTGTGAAAGTCAACGATGATAGACTTCGGACCCGGGCTCTGATACGACAAAGACCGCAAAAGACAGAGAGATGAATTCAGCGAGCGGCGACGAATGAGAATCTGGGTGATTCGGCACGCGAAGTCATCCTGGGCAGATGCGCGACAGAAGGATTTCGATCGACCATTGAACAAACGCGGCAATGCTGATGGTCCGAAAATGCAGGCCTGGCTGGCCGAACAGACGTACAAAGCCCAGTGGCTGTGGACCAGCGATGCCAAACGCGCGCTGGCAACTGCTGCGTTTGTGAAAGACGCCTTCGGCCTCGCCGCGGACCACGTTGCGGCAGCCCACAAACTCTATGGCGCCTCCGCGGATACCCTGCTGGACGTCATCCGGCAGACTCCGGTCGAAGTCGAAAACGTCGCCTTGGTGGCTCACAATCCCGGACTGACCACTCTGGTCAACGGCCTCGCCGGTCATGTGACAGTGAACCTGCCGACGTTTGGTGTCGTGCGCCTGCGCTGCGATGCGCCGTGGCAGGACCTGCAGTTCGGCCAATGTGAAGCGGAACTTTTCAGCTCGCCGAAGTCGCTGCAGCTCGACTGAGCCCCATCCGCCCGACAAATGTAACCGACAACCTCCCACCAGACGCGCCAGGTCTGCCGGAGAGGTCACCGGGTCTCTGGACTAGCGCCACCAGAGCCGGTATACCTGCACCCTCAACATTCAACAGCGGAGACCTGGAATGTCATTTCTGTCGTTTATCGTGCTACTCGCAATCGCATACCTGTTATGGCGCGTGACCGATCAGCTACCCGATCTGATTTTTCGGCTCAGCGAGATTCAACGGGACATCGCCGACATACGCCGGCGCATGGCCGGTGACGGAGCCCCGATTGAACCTTCGGTGACACCAAGCGCAGGTGAGTCCAGCGACGACGATTCCGCATCTGCAGATTAATTCGGTCCATTGATAAGCCGCAATCCTGACTGGCGCATCTGGCTGGGTCTGAGTGTCACACTGGGCTGGCTGATTCTGGGTGCTGCCTACATTTCGCTGTCGATCGGCTGGAGCAATATCGCCTACCTGCCAGCAAACGATCTCGGGAGCTTTCTCGAAGGTGCCTTCGCGCCGCTGGCGTTTCTGTGGCTGGTAATCGGCTACTTTCTGCAACAGAAGGAGCTCCAGCAGAACACCCGCGCGCTGCAGGAACAAGCCAAAGAGATTCATCGAACTGCCGAACAGGCCGTCATCCAGTCGCAGAAGATGGCGGAATCGGAAGTTCACGCCAAGCAGGACACCTTCCTGCAGATCGTTCAGAGCGTGCGCGGCCAGCTCGGTCAGATCAGCGGTTTTCTGTTCCTCTCGAGTCAGGCGACTGGCGCAAGCGGCACCGTGTCAAGCGAGGAAATCAGTGACCTGTTTCGGCGCCAGTCCAGCTTGGAGCCAGAGGTGTTTTCCCGCCAATTGCTATCGACCCATATTCGGCTCGGTGATGACAGCGCACAGCAGTACGACCTTTTCTACGGCACAGCCACACGCGCCAGACACAGCAACAACTTCATCTTCGTCTTCGAACGTCTCATGAAACGCGCCGAAGAAGTCGACCCAGACAAAATGATCAGAGATTCTCTGCTCACCAGTGGCCACGGCTTCGTCTACGGTATGGCAAAACGCCATCAGGCCAACGCGCCGGCGGAGCTGGCGAATCACGAGGCAACGGGGCTCTATATAGAATTTTAAGAACGAAATTCGCCGCTTGTAAAAGTTCGAATTTTTTTGAAATGCAACTCTAATACGGTAAGACTCATACAAAGCAAGATCGGGGGAGACACCAATGAAAACAACCAGAAACTGGGCCATGAACCAGTCCGGAGTCAGTGTCCGCAGCTACCTGGCGACAACCGTGGCGACAATTATGGCCGCACTCGCCACGGGGCTGATCACCGGCGCAGCACTCGCCAGTGAAGCCGATCGCTTTGCCGCGGTCGAGGTCACCGCACAACACGTCCGTGGCAGTGTCCACATGCTGACAGGCGCCGGTGGCAACATCGGCCTCTCCGTGGGTAATGACGGCACTCTGCTGATCGATGATCAGTATGGTCCGCTCGCTGAACGCATTCAAAATGCCGTGAATGAATCAGGTGGAGCCACCCCCAAACTGGTGCTCAATACTCATTATCACGGCGACCACACCGGCAGTAATGCTCACTTCGGTGCGGCAGGAACCATCATCGCGCACGAAAACGTTCGCATTCGACTGGTGAACGCAGACTCAGTGGATCCGATAGCACTGCCGGTCGTGACTTATCAGGATCGCATCCGGGTGTTCTTCAACGGCGACACGATCGATGTCATTCATATGCCCACCGGGCACACCGATGGCGACAGCGTGATCTGGTTCAAGAACGCGAACGTAATCCATATGGGAGACCAGCTTTTCAACGGCAGTTTTCCCTACGTCGATATACCAGGCGGTGGTTC
>JAPUFN010000056.1 GCA_027293665.1 Gammaproteobacteria bacterium
CGCGACGCCTTCGTGCAAGCTTGTGAGCAATGGGGCTTGCAAGCTGACATGACGGCGTATATGCGCTGCATTGGATCAACCTACGAGACAACGCAACGCATCCTGCTCGAAGCCTATGGTCCGGATTTTCCATACGCGGACATCGAACGCACCTGGAGTGGCATCTATCACGAGCGCATCCATGCCTGCCCGGTGCCGCTGAAGGAGGGGGCGGTGGCGTTGCTCGATCATCTGCGCGGTGCGGAAATTCCCACAGCACTTGCAACGTCGACCCGCAGGTCCACGGCAGTTGTTAAACTCGAGAAGGCCGGGCTCGCCGATTATTTTTCGCACATAATTTGTGGTGGCGAAACACCGCGCGGTAAGCCTCACCCGGATCCGTACCTGGCGGCGGCGGCCGGTCTGCGACTGGCGCCTGCGCAGTGCTGGGCGCTCGAAGACTCGGAAAACGGCGTTCGGTCAGCGCTTGCGGCGGGTTGTCTGGTGATACAGGTGCCCGATCTCGTGATTCCGAGTGCTGAGATGAGAACACTCGGTCATGTCATCGAATCGTCGCTGCTGGATGTGCTTGCGTGGCTCGAAGAGAAATAGATCACAAGTGAACTAGCGCACATTCGCGCTAGTGAACTAGCGCACATTCGCTGCGATTCATTTGTTGTGTAATTGCAGTGAAATCCTCTGTGAGCGTGTTGAGTCACCTGCATAGACACTGGCGGCTGGCCAAAACGCAACAGGATTATCTGCAGTCTCAAAGTTGTTTTCCTCGAGAAGGAAATTTTGAAGTGATAAATCGGACAGAATCACAGCTCATCGCGAAAGATCGGCGTAATCACGCGCAGAAGAAACCGCGAAGAGCACTATCCACACCACCGCCAGTCAAGCTCAGCGCACCGCCCAGACGGCCACAGTAAGCTATCTGTCGCGAGCGGTTACGAGTGGCTAGAAATACATGCTACTCAGGACCCAGGTCAGCGTGAGCCACATCAGGATGCTGAGCGGGGCGCCGACTTTAACGAACTCACCAAACGTGTAGTTACCGGCGCTCATTACCAGAAGATTGGTTTTGTAAGCCATGGGCGTTACGTAACTCATGTTCGCGCCGAAGAGAACCGCCAGGACGAAAGGCTCCGCCGGCAACGCAAGCTGCTGTGCGATGCTTATCGCAATGGGGGTGCCGATTACCGCCGCTGCATTGTTGGAAACCACATTAGTCAGCACGGCAAGCAGCAGCATCAGTGCCGATAGAACAACGGTCGGGCTTGCACCGAAAGTGGCCGACAGAAACACCGCGGTGATGAAATCTGTTGCGCCCGTTGCGACCAGACCGTAGCCGAGTGCGAGACTAGCAACGACGACGAAATAGACCGACGGTGGGATGGCGCGAATTGCCGCACCCAGATTCAGACATCGAGTCAGCAGCATCAGTGTTGCCCCGGCGGTGGCACTGACCGCGATCGGCATAATCCCGGTGGCGGCGAAGACGACCACAGCTGCCAGAATTGCCAGTGCCAGACCGGCCTTTTCGGTTTTCGGCAGCTCAACGGTGGCATCGATCACCAGAAACTCCGTGCTGCTCTTGAGGACACTGAGCTGCTCGCGTGACCCCTGCACCAGGAGAATATCGGCGGGCTGCAGAATGACTTCCTGGATGTTCTCGCTCGCCCGCCAGATATCCTTACCGGCCCGGTGCAGGGCCAGTACGGCGAGCTGGTAGCGGTCGAGAAAGCGGGCAAACCGCAGATTGGTTCTGTCGAGTGATGAGCCCTGGACGACCGCGATCTCGGCCAGCATCTGGTTTTCGGCAGACAAAGGATGTTCTTCGTCCACCAGGTGGTCATCAGAATACAGGCGCGCGCCCAGTGCCTGCTCGAACGCCTTGAGGCGTTGTGGTGTGTCTCGAACCCGCAGCGAGTCGCCGGCGCGCAGGGTCGCATCCGGCAAGGGCATTATGAAAGTTTCCCCACGCCTGATTCGCACCACATTCATGTCACCGCCGGCTGCAGTCTTCGCGTCCGCGAGTGTTTTATCGACGCACGGTGAACCCTCGTCAATGTGCAGACGGGCATCGAACAATCGAGGTGACGCGTTGTCGAGTTCGATCGAGCGGGGTGGCAGCAGACGCGGTGCAATCAACCACAGGTAAAGTATCGCGACACCGCCGGCGATTGATGCGGGCAATGCGAAGTCGAACATGCCGAAACGTTCCAGGCCGAGGTCCTGCGCAACGCTGACCACGAGCAGATTGGTTGAGGTGCCGATCGTGGTTGCCATGCCGCCGACCAGTGTCGCGAAACCCATTGGCATCAGCACGGATGCAGCAGACGTCGACGTGCGCAGGCAGACGCTGATGAGAATGGGCAGTAGCAGAACGACAATCGGGGTGTTGTTGACGAAGGCAGACAGGACGGCACCAACCAGCAGCGTTGCTAAGAATGAAATGAACGGCGCGCGTCCCCAGATGCGGCCGAGAAACCGGCCAACCGGCTCGAGCGCGCCGGTGCGGACTATTCCCTGACCGAGCACCATCAGCGCACAAACCGCGATCAGTGCTTCGTGAGCGAAGCCGCGGAAGAAGTTCGTGGGTTTGATGTCAGCAAACGGGAACAGCGAGAAGCCGGTTGCGAGTAGCGCGATCAATCCAAGACTCGACAATTCGAGCGGTATCCGGTCCCGGGTAAAAAGCCACAGCGCAAGCACGGTCAGCAGCATGGTGGCAATCGCGTGTGCGTTGGGTGCTGCCACCAGTTCAAACATATGGACGATCGCTACGGGCGTTATGAATCAATGACTGGTCTACGGTTTCCGCCGAACCGCCAGTGTAACTCGAATTCGCACCCAGGCGGCTGCATTGCCGGTGAGGATGTACGCTCTGGCTAACTCAGATCGCTGGCGCAAGACCCTGGTTGCGGACCATGACTGAGATCGATGCCTACTGAATCAGCGTCTCGCTGGCATTCGGCAGGTTCTCCACCAGCGCGATCTGGCGCGTCAGGCCGATGTAGTCCAGGAGAATGTTGCCGGTTTCAACCTTGAGGGCGTCTTTGGCAGGATCTTCTTCCTCATCGTCATCATCGTTACTGGCTGCATCGCGCAACTCGTCGAGCGCGTCGAGCGACTCTACGGGGGGTTCACCTTTGGCGACGCGCAGCGTGTTTTCCAGCTCCAGGCGCCACTTGTCTTCCTGCTCTTTCTCTGCCTCGCGTTCGCCTTCGTTCAATGAAACGTGAGATCTGCGCGCGTGCTCTTTGTTTTTCTCCACGAGCTCGCGCAGGTAGACAAAATCGGGATCATCGAAAACGCGTCGCCGGTGGCGATCCTGCAGTTCACCGAGGATCGGCTGAATGCGGTTCGTCCGGGGATAAACGGCCGGCTGGATCGTATCCCAGGGCATGGCGTCATCGAGCGAACTCTCACCAATGCGCTCCGTATCGTAGATCTCCGGATATTCGATGTCCGGCAGAATCCCCTGATGTTGGGTGCTTTGCCCCGAGACACGGTAAAACTTGGCTGCGGTTATCTTCAATTGTCCGCGATTGAGCGGAACAAGAGTCTGCACGGTGCCCTTACCAAACGTCTGGCTGCCGATGATGATGCCACGTTCGTAATCCTGAATTGCACCGGCAAAAATTTCCGATGCCGATGCCGACAGACGGTTGACCATCACCGCCAGCGGACCATCCCAGGCGGCGACATCATCGGTATCGGAATAGATGTTGGCACGCCGGCTGGCGGACTTCACCTGCACTGTTGGTCCCGATTTGATGAAGAGTCCCGTCAACGTGTCGGCTTCCTGCAGTGAACCGCCACCATTGTTTCGCAAATCCATTATCAGGCCATCGATGCCTTCTGCTACCAGTTCATCGATCAGTCGATGAACGTCGCGGGTTGTGCTTTTGTAGTTGGGATCGCCTTGTTGGATGGCTTTAAAATCGACGTAGAAGGTCGGCACTTCGATGATACCAATCTTGTGGGACTGACCGTTGCGCGTGAGCTCGAGAATCTGCTTCTTGGCAGCCTGCTCTTCGAGTTTGACCGTATTGCGGGTGATCTGGATGACCTTGCTCGTCTCATCCTCGGCGGCGCCCGGAATAATCTCCAGCCGCACGAGCGAGCCCTTGGGTCCGCGGATCAGTTCAACCACGTCATCCAGGCGCCAGCCGACCACGTCGATCAGTGGCCCGGTGTCACCCTGACCGACACTTACGATGCGGTCAGCGGGTTTGATCAGTCCCGATTTGTCGGCGGGTCCTGCAGGGACGAGTTCAACCACGGAAGTGTACTCGTCTTCGTTGCGCAGCACCGCACCGATACCCTCCAGTGAGAGTGACATGTTGATATTGAAATTCTGCGAAGTGCGCGGCGAGAAATACTGCGTGTGAGGATCGTAGGTACGTGCGAACGCGTTCACGTAGAGTTGGAACGCATCTTCACTTTTGGTCTGATTTGTCTGCTTGAGACGATTCCGGTAACGCTTGGTGAGCAGTTTTTCGATCTCGTCGAGCGGCTTGCCGTTGAGTTTCATGGACAGAGCAGACGCCTTCAGGCGTTTGCGCCACAGATCGTCGATCGCCGCTTCATCGGCCGGCCACGGTGAGTTTTCGCGGTCGATCTCGACGGAGTCGGCGAGGTCGAAATCGATGCTGGCGAGTCCTTTGTCCAGTTCTGCAAGGAGGAACTCCAGGCGATTTCGCAGCCGTGCCTGATAGATGTTGAAGATTTCGAACGCCGGGTCGAGGTTGCCCCTGATGAGCGCATCGTCCAGGTGGTAGCGATGCTTTTCGAGCGCCTGCACATCCTCCGCCAGAAAGTACATCTTCGCGCCATCGAGCATGTTGAGGTAGTTTTCGAAGATCTGGCTGGAGATCTGGTCGTCCAGCGGCTTTTTCAGGTAATGGTTGTGCCGTAGCTGTTCGACAATTGTCAGGCTAGTGCGGGGATGCACATCGAGCGGTGAGAGGATCGTGAGTTCCGGAATTGTCGCTGGCGCGACTTGCGGCGCCGTTACTGAATCTGCGACGTCCACTGCAGCGACAGCTGCGACGTCCGCGGCGCAGGCGGTCAATGGCCAGACGCTGATCGCAACAAGCGTTGCGATAAACGCATTGCCTGCGGCCCCTCTCAAGCCCTGTGTTTTCCAGCGGTTCGTGTTGCGCATGTGTGTCGTTGTCCCCCTCATCGGGTGTTGTGTCGGGTGTAGCATCGGTTGTTGCCCTAAATAGTCACCATATAAAGAGCCATCGTCTGCCCTTATATGTCACCGCACTGGTAATTAAGATGCGTGACTTCGCGGTAGGTTCCCCCAAACCTGCTGCAGAGACTATCTGCCTGTCTACCCAGGCTATTTAACGAGATCTACCGAGACTATCCAAATCCCATATTGGGTACTATGAACAGAATGTAACCCGGTGTTCCGGTAATGAGCAACTTCGATGAGGGACCTTGCATGGTGCCATTTGGCAAAATATCGACTGGATCAACAAAAATAAAGGTCTTGCTGGGGGTGATTGTTATCCTCGTCGGTGCGGGTTGTGACCCGTCTGCCGGACAAACAGCTGACATTGACGAGGCTCCAAGCAACCCGCCCGCGCCGGTGGCCGGCGACGATCAGGCCGCGACCTTTACCACCGATCTGGATAAAGCGAGCTATGCCATGGGCTTCTCGGTGGCCGACAATGTCGCGCAGAATGTCTCTGACAGCCTGAATGTGGTGGCATTTGTCCAAGGTGTCGAAGATCGATTTGCCAATCGGGAACTCGCGATCTCCAAGGAGGAAGCGAGCGGGGCCCTGCAGATACTCATGGCAGAAAGACAAACCGGCATCACCGACCGCGGCCAGGAGAATCTCCAGGCAGGCGCTGATTTTCTGGAGACGAATGGTGCCCGCGAAGGTGTCGTGACATTACCTTCAGGTCTGCAGTATGAAGTCCTGACCGCCGCTGAGGGTGCGAAGCCAGCGGGCAGCGCGAGGGTGACAACCCATTATCACGGAACTCTGATCGACGGTACGGTTTTCGACAGCTCCTACGATCGCGGTGAACCCTCCAGCTTTCCGCTGAACGGTGTGATTGCGGGCTGGACACAGGCGCTGCAACTGATGGCGGTCGGTGCGAAGTGGCGCCTGTTCATTCCGCCAGACCTGGCATATGGCGCCGCGGACAGAGGCTCGATTCCGCCGAACTCGACGTTGATTTTCGATGTCGAACTGCTGGAAATTCAGACCCCCGAGTGAGTCGACGGGTGTCTTTCAACACGCCACTGAGCCGAAGTTTTAAGGTGGACTGAGCACTAATCCGGCTCGACAATTACTCCGAGGGGTTCGAGCAGCCACAGTGTCTGAGCGGGCGTTATCCTGACACCCGTCATATCGATCTTGCGCGGATCGAGATTGTTGAAGATCGCTTCGCGCAGATCTGCACCTTTGAGGCTGACCGCTGTACCGCTGATGTTGCGGAGATCCGAGCCGGTGAACGTTGCATCATCGAGCACACAGTTATGGATAGCAGCTTCGATCATTCGGCATTCTACGAAGTTGCAGCCTTTGAGAAATGTGTTGCTGAGATTGCCGTAGGCAAAATTGCAGCCCTTCATCGTGAATGCAGCCAGCTGCGATCGGCTGCCGACCGGCAGCATGAAATCGCTGCCTGTTAGATCCACTCCCTGAATCTGACAGTTGTGGAACTGCAGATCGTAGCTGCGGGTATTGCTGAAGTCGCCGGCGGTCAGATCACAATGTTCGAAGCGTGCTTCGCGCAGGATGGCGAACGCGAAATCCACGGATTCGTCGGTGTCCGGCGAGAACGCGTTACAGTGGCTGAATGTAGCGTCCGTCAGATCAGCGCCGCGAAAGCTGCAGCCGACCAGCGTGCAGTGATCGAACACCGCGCGGCTGAGTTCCTGCTGATCGAAAGATTGTCCGCTGAGATCCGCATGTTCAAAGAGCGGTGGGCGGGATTTAGTCATAGGGACGACTGTAGCCGCAGGAGCGACATGATGTACAGTTGGCGAATCACTGCAGGACTATTGCTGCCATGGTCGATTCCCTGCTGACATCAAACAGGGTAAAAAAAAGCCGACTCGGTCGCACGATCGTTCTCGGCGCCATTGCCGTTGCGTTATCGATAATCTGGCTGGCCGACAGTTGGGGAGTCGATCGCGCCGAATTGTGGGATTACTTCCTGACCAGCGTCCTCTTCGTGGGTGTGTTTGTGGCGGTAGGCGTGTTCGCGGGCCTGCTTTTCTGGTTCGTCAAGAAACTCATCCGCTGATTCTTCTGCGAAGCCAGGGCTGGCCGAAGGTCCGGCTCCCTAGGGAAGGGCCGTGAAAAAACGGTCGAGACGTGGTTTGTAGTAGTTTTCGTAGTCCAGTGAGAAAGCCACGGTCTGTGCTCGCCCGAGAATACGCTCCCGGCTGATTAAACCAATAACCCGTGAATCTCTCGAGTTGTCACGATTGTCGCCGAGCATCAGGTATTTTCCCGGTGGTACCTCGATCGGCGCAAAGCTGCCGCCGGTGCGGGCGTAAGCCGTATCGTAGAGCATGATGGTTCGCTCCTGGCCGAGAATGGTCTCCTGGAAAAACTGATAACGATGCGCATCGGGCACGGGGATTTGCGCAATACTCCTGGCGTCGAGCGGTTTGTAGAGCGCACGCTCGCCGTTGATCGAAAGCACGTTGTCGTCGAGCGCGATTACGTCGCCGGGCACAGCCACGACGCGTTTCACCAGTAAACGATCATCTTCCGGAGAAGGGAAGGTCACGACATCTCCGCGTTGCGGATCCTTCCAGCGCATGATCCGCAGCAGCGTAAACGGCACTCTTAAATCGTAGGCGAGTTTGTCGACGATGATCCGGTCACCGATGTAGATCGAGGGCACCATCGAGCCGGAAGGCACCTGATTCCAGTCTGCAATTGCCGACCGAAAAATGAGCATTACAGCAATAAAGAGAATGAATGTGCGCCACTCGCGCCAGAGGGTCTCTATTCGTGACATGATGGTGGCGTACCTGATCAAACCGGTTTATCCGCCTCGAATTTTTTGAGTTTGGCGGAATCTGCTGCAGTCTGGAACTGCTCTTTCCAATCGCGGTAAGGCATGCCGTAGACCTGCTCACGGGCGGTTTCGTAATTCATTTCAATGCCAGTTTCCTCGCAGGCGGCCACGTACCATTTGGCAAGACAATTCCTGCAGAAGCCGGCCAGATTCATGAGATCAATATTCTGGACACTCTTGTTCTCATCGAGGTGCCTGACGAGGCGCCGGAAGACGGCTGCTTCGATTTCGATCATCTGTTTGTCGTTGTCCATCGCAGTTTTCCGCGTTTGAGTGGGCGCGTGGCAGTGCAATGGTACCCAAGCCCGGGCGCGTGCGATAGCCTCAAAGCTATGCTTCAATTGCCTGGCATCTCCGCCTATTGAGTCGAGTTTTCCCGGTGATTGAACTCCTTTTGGATCCGCAGATCTGGGCCGCTTTCGGCACGCTGACCGCGCTGGAAATCGTGCTTGGAATCGACAACATCATCTTCATCTCGATCATCACAAGTCGCCTGCCGGTGGCGCAGCAGGCGCGTGGTCGGTTTATCGGTCTCTCGCTTGCCATGCTCATGCGAATCGGTCTTCTGTTGTCGTTGACCTGGGTTATGGGTCTCACCAACGATCTTTTCAGCGTGCTGAACGAAGGTATTTCAGGTCGAGACCTCATCCTGCTGTTCGGTGGCGCGTTCCTGATGGCGAAAGCAACCCGTGAAGTCCATAACTCGCTGGAAGGCGAGGCTCACAGGGATCACACGGTGAGATCGGTCAGCTTCCTCGGCGTCATGTTGCAGATTGCAGTGATCGACGTGGTGTTCTCCCTGGATTCGGTGATCACGGCAGTAGGTCTTGTGCAGCGGGTCGAGGTGATGGTCGCAGCCATCGTCTGCGCCGTAATCGTCATGATGATGGCGGCAGCGACGATCAGCCGTTTCGTCGAAGATCATCCGACGATCAAAATGCTGGCTATTTCCTTTCTGCTTCTGATTGGACTTACGCTGATAGGCGAAGGTCTGGATTTCCATACGCCAAAAGGCTACATCTACTTCGCTATGGCGTTTTCATTCGGCGTGGAGATGCTCAACATCCGCGCCAAGAGAAAACGTGACGATCATCTGCGATTGCGCAAA
>JAPUFN010000057.1 GCA_027293665.1 Gammaproteobacteria bacterium
CACTTCATCGCCCTCTTTGACCGCGCCGATTCGACGAATGTCGAGACGAACCGATGAGTAAAACTTCAGTGCATTGCCGCCGGTGGTGGTTTCCGGTGAACCAAACATCACGCCAATCTTTATTCGAATCTGATTGATGAAGATCACCAGCGTGTTCGACTGCTGGATGTTAGCCGTCATCTTGCGCAGTGCCTGACTCATGAGCCTCGCCTGCAATCCGACATGGACATCGCCCATCTCACCTTCGATTTCCGCCTTCGGCGTCAAAGCCGCGACCGAATCGATCACCACAATGTCTACGGCGCCGGAGCGTACGATCATGTCGCAGATCTCCAGCGCCTGTTCACCCGTATCGGGCTGTGAGACGAGAAGATTGTCGGTATCGACACCGATTGACTGCGCGTAGATCGGATCAAGCGCATGTTCTGCGTCGATGAAGGCACAGGTGCCACCCATTTTCTGCGCTTCGGCAATGACCTGCAGGGTCAGAGTTGTTTTGCCTGAGGCTTCCGGACCATAAATCTCGACAACGCGCCCTCTCGGCAAACCACCGATACCCAGGGCAATGTCCAGACCCAGCGAACCGGTGGAGATTGCGGGAATAGCAACCAGTTCCTGCTCACCCAGCCGCATCATGGAGCCTTTGCCGAACTGACGCTCTATCTGAGCGAGTGCTGCGGTCAGCGCGCGCTCTTTATTCGGATCTCTGCTGGCCCTTTTATCAGCACCTTTCCTGGCGTTTTTTTTGCTGTCTTTCTGGATGTCTTGTCGGGTGTCTGGGTTCGCCATCGTATTATCTGACTCGCTGTTGCTGGGTGATATTTGACTTATCGGGGTGTTACTTTTCAAAACTTCGCCTCTTAAAACTTCGCCTTTTAAAACTTCACTCTTTCGAATTTTCTGCGTTTTCGTCTCGCTCATGACTTCTCTCATCGGCTGCTCGGTGCCTCTCGCCAGAAGTCGGACTACTGTATATATAATCAGTAGTTTTGGCAACAACTCGAAGTCACCAAACTAGCACGTCACTGCCATGTCGCACACCCGGAGCAGACACATTCGGACATCCCGCGGCAACCGCGGGAAATTTTGCCACCATGGTTGACGCTCCCAGATGTCGATGGTTCACTCAATCGATGCCGAAGGGCCGTGACACTGCATGAATACCCGGACTCACTCCACCGATTCACCTTCGTCGCCTGCGTACGCCGGGCAGACGCCGATGATGCAGCAATATCTGCGCATCAAGGCTGAACACCCCACTGAACTCCTGTTTTACCGCATGGGCGACTTCTACGAGCTTTTCCACACTGATGCCGTCAAAGCGGCCGAACTCCTCGACATCACTCTCACATCGCGCGGCCAGTCAGCAGGCGAGCCCATTCCCATGTGCGGTGTGCCCTATCACGCGGCCGACGGCTATCTCGCGCGCCTGGTAAATCTCGGGATCAGCGTCGCGGTCTGCGAGCAGATCGGTGATCCAGCCACGAGCAAAGGCCCGGTCGAACGCCAGGTCACTCGAATCATCACGCCGGGAACGCTGACCGACGAGGCGCTGCAGAGCGGCACCCGGGAAAGTCTGTTAATGGGCATTCAGCCCTGCGCCGGCCAACCCGGCTATTGAATCGCACTGCTCAATCTGTCGAGCGCACGCCTGCAGCTGGGTGGACTGGATTCACTCGAAGCCCTCACCGGTGAACTCGCCCGCCTGCAGCCCAGTGAGATCCTTCTGCCACACGCTGTGACCGGCGTGCAGGAGCACACCCGCATCCTCGATCCACTGGCGTTCGACACAACGCTCGGTCTCAAGCAGCTCTCCCGTCACTTCGGCACCCTCGACCTCAGTGGCTTCGGCGTTAGCAATGACTCCCCGGCGATCGGCGCGGCCGCGGCTATCCTCGAGTACGCAAAGCAGACTCAGCGCCAGGACCTGGCTTACATCGATCATATCGAAGGACTCTCATCCCGGGACGTCGTAGCGCTTGACGCGCATTCCCGACGCAACCTGGAGATTGACCGTCGACTCGATGGCAGCGAAGACGCGACGCTTTTTGCTTTGCTCAACACCACGCGCACCAGCATGGGTGGCCGCCTGCTGCGAGGTTGGCTCAATGCACCACAGCGCAATCGTGACATCGTCAGCCAGCGGCAGGATGCTGTGAGTGCGCTGAGTGCCGACGGCGAACCCATAACGCTACGTCAAAGCCTGCGCCAGATAGGCGATCTGGAGCGCATCGTAGCGCGCCTCGCACTCAAGAGTGCCACGCCACGCGATCTGGCACGGCTGAAAATCGCACTCGAAGAATTCCCCGCATTGCGCGCAGTTCTCCCCGCCGGCAGCGAACGACTGGAGGACATCGCGCGCGTGCTGCCAGACTTCGCACCACTGCTTGCACTCCTGCGACGCGCACTCATCGACAACCCGCCAATGACGATTCGTGACGGCGGCGTGATTGCCCCGGGTTATGACGCCGACCTCGACGAACTGCGCAGCCTGACCGAAAACTCGGCACGCTGGCTTGCCGATCTGGAGATTGCCGAACGCCAGCGCACCGGGATCAATACGCTCAGGGTAGGCTACAACCGCGTGCACGGGTACTACATCGAAACCAGCCGGGCGGCCAGCGGCGAAATTCCGCCGGAGTACGTTCGCCGGCAGACGCTGAAAAATGCCGAACGCTACATCACGCCGGAGCTCAAGCGTTTCGAGGAAAAAGCGCTGACTGCCCAGGCCCGTGCACTGAAACTGGAAAAATCACTTTACGAAGCGCTTGTTGCAAACCTCGCTGAAGAAACGCGAGCACTGCGCGCCGCCGCCAATGGTGCTGCCGAACTCGACGTTCTCGCGACATTCGCAGAAAGGGCACTCGCCCTGCAGATGCACCGGCCACTGCTCGATGAGCGACCCGGCTTTGAAATCAGCCAGGGCTGGCATCCGGTCGTGCGGGCAAACAGCAACGCGCCGTTTATTCCCAACGATCTCGAGCTGACTGATGAGCGCCGGATGTTGATCGTCACGGGGCCCAACATGGGCGGCAAATCCACCTATATGCGTCAATCTGCGCTGATTGTCCTGCTCGCATACACCGGCAGTTTCGTACCGGCGCAGACCGCGCGCATCGGTCCTGTTGATCGAATATTCACCCGCATTGGTGCGGCCGACGATCTGACAGGTGGCCGTTCCACGTTCATGGTGGAGATGACCGAAACAGCCAACATCCTGCACCATGCAACCGAACAAAGCCTGGTATTGCTCGATGAAATCGGCCGCGGCACCAGCACTTACGACGGCCTTGCGCTTGCCTGGGCAACGGCCCACTACCTTGCCCAGCGCTCACGCGCCTTCACGCTCTTTGCCACCCACTACTTCGAATTGACCACGTTGTGCGAAGAACTCGATGTCATAGACAACGTCCACCTTGCCGCCACGGAGCATCAGGGGAGCATCGTCTTTCTGCATAGCGTAGAGCCAGGCCCGGCCAGTCAGAGCTACGGCATTCAGGTAGCCAGACTCGCCGGTGTGCCAGACGCGGTCCTGCGTGAAGCCAGGGCAAGGCTGCAGGCACTCGAACAGGCCCAGGCAGAACGTGATCCACGGCAGAATGACCTGTTTTTCGGCGGCGCCGATTCTGCAGTCACCGCCGCGGCCACTGATAGCCGTTTCCAGCAGTTACAGGATCGGCTGAGCGGGCTGGAACCGGACGATCTGACGCCGCGAGACGCGCTCGCGATACTCTATGAACTCAAAGCGCTCGCGACAGAGGACCCATGAGCGCGCTCGACACGAAACACAAACCCGTTAGAATACGCGCCCTTCGGTAGATCACAGGCACTCGCAAGATGACCTTCGTAGTTGGCGATAACTGCATTAAATGCAAACACACCGATTGCGTTGAAGTTTGCCCGGTAGATTGTTTTTACGAGGGGCCGAATATGCTGGTGATCCATCCAGACGAGTGTATCGATTGTGCGCTGTGTGAGCCGGAGTGTCCGGCTGACGCGATCTTTTCCGAAGATGAACTGCCCGACGGCCAGGAAAACTTTCTGGACCTCAATCAGGAACTCGCGGAGATCTGGCCGAATATCACCGACAAGAAAGACCCCTTGCCGGACGCCAAAACCTGGGATGGTACAGCCGACAAGCTCGAATACCTCGAGCGCTGAACTGGCAGCGAGCTCAGCGGCTGCCAAGCAGCGAACGGGGGTCCACCGGTTGCCCGTCTTTACGAATTTCGAAGTGCAGCGTCAGCGCCGCGCCGTCGGCGTTCGTCATCTTAGCGATCATCTGGCCTGCTCGTAGAGACTCTCCTTCCTCGACACGCCCGGTCTGGTGGAGGCTGTACGCACTCAAGAACCGCTCATCGTGCTTGATGATGATGAGCTGCCGGAAGCCACCCAGGCCCGTGCCAGCGTAGACCACCCGGCCCGCGGCCGCCGCTGTGATCGGCGTGGCGCGGGTCAACGCAAAATCCAGTCCGCTGTTGTTCTTAGTGTAGCCGCGAGTTACCCGGGCAGTCGTTGGCCACAACCAGCCGGTCGTTACAGGTGCCGCCGCAGTGTCGGCAATCGTCGGCGCGCGCGCGCGCGGCGTATGAGTCGTCTGCTGTGAATTCAGCTGAATCTTCTGGCCGGGGACGATTTTATAGGGCGACTGCAACTTATTGCTCTGCGCCAGCGTGCGAAAATCGAGATCAAAGCGCCAGGCGATGGAATAGAGCGTGTCACCGCGGTTCACCGTATAGGTAGCCGGTCGCGGTGAAAATACAGGCGAGCGCTCCGCCACCGGCGGCCGCCCTGGATTGGCACAACCTGCAACGAGCAGCAACACAAGGCAGCTGCGCCAGCCGCACCCGGTCATTCCAACCGAGTCAGCAGGTAGACGGCAAGCACACCGCCGAGCGCGGCAATGGCGGATTCGACGAGCCAGGCGCTTTGACCCGTGAGCGCTGTGTAGGCCTCCGGGCTGAGCACACCCTCGACACTCCAGGGCCACAAACGCACTAACGAACCTGCCATGAAGCCGGTCAGCAGGCTCAACAGCGTCTCGGAGTACCGGTGCAGCAACCACGAAAGCAGATTCGCAAACGCGAGCAATCCAACCGCGCAACCGGCGGCCAGGCTGAACAGAATCGGCCATTCAAAACCGGTGAGTGCGCCAATTACACCTTCGTACAACCCCATGATCAGCAGCATGAAACTGCCCGAGATCGCCGGCAGCAACCAGGCGGAAACCGCAATCATGCCACCCACGAAGTAGAGCCAAAGCCCGGCACTGCCAGACAATGGCTCGAGTTGCGCAAAGCCAAGACCCACTAACACGCCCAGTGGCGCAAGGAGAAGAAACCTGCGCCGTTCCCGCGGGAGACCGATGACTACGATTGAACAGGCGATTACGCCGAAGAAGAATGCCCAGACTACCGGCTTGGCAACGCTCAGCCAGGTCGCAATGAGCTGGGAGAAGATGAGGATGCCTGTGAGCATGCCGCCGCCAAGAACGAGGAGAAACGTCAGATTGTGTACTTTCCAGAAAGCGCGTGGACCCTGCCGGACCAGCACCAGCACAGACGCCGGCCGCAAACCGGCAATTGTGTCGATCAGTTCCTGATAGATGCCGCTCACGAATGCAATCGTGCCGCCGGATACTCCGGGAACGACTTCCGCAATACCCATTGCCAGGCCGCGAATGTACAAACCGAACCAACCCGTCACCCGTCTCGCAGTCACTGACGAACCCCTTTGAGCAACGGTACAAAGCGGACGTATTCGACCGTCTGCATCGAAAATCCATCCTCGGTGCGGTCGAAGACCTGCAGCTCCTGTATTTCGTCGCCACCGACTGGAACCACCATGCGCCCTCCCGGCGCCAGCTGCTCGAGCAGAACTTGCGGCACCGAGCGCGGTGCCGCAGTTACCAGGATCCCATCGAATGGTGCATCTTCAGGCCAGCCAAGGTAGCCGTCGCCGTGCCGATAGCGGACGTTGTAACAGCGCATTGCCAGGATTCGCTCCTGCGCTCTGTCCAGCAGCGGCAGCAGCCGTTCAATCGAATAGACCTTGCTGACCAGCCCCGGCAGGCTTGCAAGAATGGCCGTCTGGTAGCCTGAGCCGGTGCCAACTTCGAGAATTCTTGGCCGTGGCTGGTCGAGCAGCGTCTGCGTCATAAGCGCAACAACGAACGGTTGCGAGATCGTCTGGCCCTGGCCGATGGGCAAGGCTGAATCTTCGTAGGCACGATGTGCCAGCGCTTCATCGACAAAAATGTGCCGCGGAACACTGCTCAATGCGGAGAGTACGATCTCGTCGCTGATCCCCTGCCCAGTCAGACGTCGCACCAGACGATCGCGTGTGCGCTGTGACGTCATACCGATTCCAGCCAGATCAAATTTATTCATTCGGTGGGGTCTCGAGTGCAAAAACTTCTCCCAATAAACTCGTGGCGTAACCTCCTGCCGGTAGCGCGAATCGAACAAGCAACTCATCGTCCGCCAGCTTCTCCCAACTCATTTCTTGCGGCTTCGACACCAGCGAACGACGCTGTTGCGACAATCCTGCATGCTCCAGACCGAGACACACTTCAGCATGCGGCGCGAGCGCAGACACTTCAATCTCCCGCGCCTGCGATTGCGCAGCCGACCGGCCACGGCCCCACAACGGCCCCGTGGGCTGGCCCTGCTGCGTAGCGTCGCCCACAACCGGTTCAGCCCAGTTGCCGGCGGCCACTCTCGCAGCCAGCACTTCATTGAAAAGGAAACTGCGCAACACCGACAGATAGAGCCCATGTTTGAATTTTGAAATCCGTCTCGAGCGCCGATGTGGCAGCCAGTCACAGGCCCGCTCGACGTTGTCCCAGCCAAACCGCTGCGGACCGAAGTAGTTGGGTGCACCGTGGGACGCCAGCTTCTCCAGTCGCACCGTCCAGTCATCGTCCACAGGTCCACGCAACTTGATTGCAAACTGGTTGTGCGCAATCTGGCCGCGTTTGAGCTTGCGCTGGTGGCGTTGCAACTCCAGCAAACGCACCCCGGGTGCGAACTCACCGGGCACAAGCGTATCGTCAGCGCCACCACGGACGCTGAACCATTGCCGGGCGAGCGCTTTTTTATCCTTCATTCCAGCATATGAGACGTCGAGACCCGGCACCGCAAAACGCCTGGCGAGCATCTGAGCGACCTCAGGTGTGGAGACGTTGCATTTCTCGATGCTCAGAAACAAGTGTTCACCACCACCGGTCGGTTCAAATTCAAGTTGCTCCGTTACAACAAAATCCTGCAACCGGGTTTTGAACCCTGCAGGAAGCTTTGCCATCCGGTAGGCGCTTGGCCACCGGTTCATCATTTGCCGTCGATGACGAGGTAGAAGGTCTCTCCCTGCTTAATCATTCCCAGATCACTGCGAGCTCTCCTTTCCAGAGCATCCGGTCCATTTTTCAAGGCAATGACCTCGGCGGTTAGAATCTGATTGCGTTCTTTGAGAACTGACGTACGACGCCGTTGCTCCGTGACCTCGATGGTCAGACGCTCGGCAACGACGTAGCCGACGTCACTGAACCAGGCTTTGTATTGGAGGTACAGTGCGGTAACTGCCAGCAGGGTGATAAAAATTCGCATCTGCAACATTCTTAGCGACGCACCTTAATCAAGAAGTGATTCGCGCTCGAATTCGAGCAGCCCACGATACACCGCCCGATCTCCCAGATCCTCCTCGATGCGCAGTAGCCGATTGTATTTCGCCACCCGGTCGGACCGGCACAATGAGCCGGTTTTGATCTGCCCGGCGCCAGTGGCAACAGCAAGATCAGCGATCGTCGTGTCCGCGGTTTCGCCTGAGCGGTGTGAAATCACCACGCCGTATCCCGCACCCTGCGCCATGGCAATGGTATCGAGCGTCTCGGAGAGTGTGCCAATCTGGTTGAGCTTGATCAGTATGGCGTTCGCAATCGATCGCTGTATCCCGTCGGCAAGAAAATCGGTGTTCGTCACGAAGAGGTCGTCGCCAACCAGCTGCACTTTGCCGCCGATCTTTTTCGTCAGTGTCGCCCAGCCGTCCCAATCGTCTTCGTCCATACCGTCTTCGATCGAGATGATTGGATGAGCCCCAACCAGTTCCGCCAGGTAGTCGGCAAAGCCCTCGCTGTCGTAACTTGTGCCCTCACCGGTCAGGTCGTAGCTGCCGTCTGTGTAAAATTCCGACGCAGCGCAATCCAGTGCGAGGGTAACGTCTTCGCCAAGCCGATAGCCTGCATTCACCACCGCTTCGCCGATGATGGCCAGCGCCTCCTCGTTGGAACCCAGATTCGGCGCGAAGCCGCCTTCGTCACCAACCGATGTCGCGAGATTCTGCTTTTGCAGGACGTCATGCAATGCGTGGAAGACTTCCGCGCCGCAGCGCAGCGCTTCACTGAAAGTCGGCGCCGAGACAGGCTGAATCATGAATTCCTGGATATCGATATTGTTGTCCGCGTGAACACCACCATTGAGGATGTTCATCATGGGTACCGGCAGACGCATGTCCGGGCCGCCGACCAGCGCGTTGATGTGCTGGAACAGGGGCTGGCCACCCGCGGCTGCGGCAGCCTTCGCAGCTGCCAGCGAAACGGCCAGTATCGCATTGGCTCCCAGCGCGGATTTATTCGGCGTCCCATCAAGATCCACCAGGCACCGATCCAGCGCACGCTGATCGGTTGAATCCATGCCGATGATCGCAGGCGCGATCTGCTGTTGGATGTTCTTTACGGCTTGAGTGACGCCACGGCCGAGATAGCGTGCGGAGTCTGCATCGCGTAGCTCCAATGCCTCGCGTGAGCCGGTCGACGCGCCTGACGGCACGCAGGCGGTACCGAACGCACCCGATGCGGTATAGATGTCGGCTTCTACTGTCGGATTGCCACGAGAATCCAGGATCTCACGGGCCCGTACTTCTACAATTTTGCTCATCAATGATTCCGAATGGGTTTGCTGGTGGCTTGATAGACGTCTTCGATGTAGGGACGGGATTTAACCACCCGGTCGAGTTCGAGCAATTGCTCCAGTAGCGGTCGCATCATATCGATCGGCCAGGAGTTGGGTCCATCAGACAGAGCGTTGTCAGGATCCGGATGCGACTCCATGAACAGACCGGCAACACCGGCCGCCACTGCAGCGCGCGCCAGGACCGGAACCATCTCCCGTTGGCCACCAGAAGTTGCGCCAAGCCCACCAGGCATCTGCACAGAATGAGTGGCGTCAAATACGACCGGCACCCCGGTCTTGCGCATAATCGCCAGTCCGCGCATATCCGATACCAGATTGTTATAACCGAAACTGGCACCCCTTTCGCAAATCATGATCTGAGAATTACCGGTCGCCACAGCTTTAGCGACCACATGCACCATGTCGCTCGGCGCGAGGAACTGGCCTTTTTTGATGTTAACCGGCAGTCCCTGCTGACAGACATTTTGAATGAAATTCGTCTGCCTGCATAAGAAAGCGGGCGTCTGCAGTACCGACACAACCGAGGCAACCTCATCGAGCGGTGTGTCTTCGTGCACGTCGGTAAGCACGGGCAGCTTGAAGTCGTTTTTCACTCTCTCGAGCACCCGCAACCCTTCTTCGATTCCAGGACCGCGAAAGCTCTCGTGGGAAGAGCGATTGGCTTTGTCGAAGGAACTTTTGTAGATAAAGGGAATGCCCAGATCCGTGGCGATTGCAGAAAGTGCCTCGGCAGTTTCCAGCGCAAGCGCTTCGGACTCGACGACGCACGGCCCCGCAATCAGGAACAGCGGTTGATCGTTACCAACTTCAAAATCACATAGCTGCATCTTCTTGACCTATCTTCGCAGCTTAACTCGACGTGCCATCTTTCAGCGCCGGTGCGAGTTCCGCGTGCGCGTTAGCAGCATCGATGAAACCGCAGAACAGCGGGTGGCCTTCACGCGGCGAGGAAGTAAATTCCGGATGAAACTGGCACCCGACAAACCAGGGATGATCCGGCAACTCGATCATTTCGACGAGTTCTCCATCTTCAGATCGTCCGGCGACCGCAAGGCCGCACTTCTCCAGTTGCGGCACGTAGTGATTGTTCACCTCGTAGCGATGTCGATGCCGCTCGTGCACGACACTACGGCCATAAAGCCGCTCGGACAGGCTGCCTTGAGTGAGCACGCAGGGTTGTTCACCCAGGCGCATTGTCCCGCCAAGGTCATCTCCGCTGCTGCGCTGCTCGACTCGGCCCGCCTGATCGGTCCATTCCGTAACCAACCCAATGATGGGATTGGGTGTCGCAGCATCGATTTCTGTCGAATGGGCATCGGCAATGCCCGCCACATTTCGGGCGAGATCGATAGCGGCTGCGTGCAGGCCATAGCAGATGCCCAGATACGGCACCAGATTTTCCCTGGCGTATCGCGCCGCCAGGATTTTACCTTCAAAGCCGCGCTGGCCGAACCCACCGGGTACCAGGATCGCGTGAACAGCGTCGAGTGCTGCGGTGCCATCGCGTTCCAGCGCTTCGGCATCGATGAAATCGATGGCGACCTGAGTTCGCGTTCGAATTCCGGCGTGAGTGATGGCTTCTATCAACGACTTATAGGCATCGAGCAGCTCGAGATATTTGCCGACGATGGCGATGCGCGTTGTCCGCTCCGGATTGAGTTCGGCATCAACGACATCACGCCATTGGCTGAGATCCGCAGGCGGACACTCGATGCCCAGTTTGTCGACCACAATATCGTCCACCCCCTGCTCCTGCAAAGCTTGAGGTGCCTGATAAACGGTCTCGAGATCTCTGAAGGAAACCACGGCCCGCTCTTCGACATTGGTGAACAGCGCAATCTTGCTGCGAGCGGATTTCGGTAGCGGACGCTCGGAACGACACACCAGTATGTCCGGCTGCAGGCCGATCGAACGCAGTTCCTTGACGGAGTGCTGGGTTGGCTTGGTCTTGATCTCACCGGCTGTCGCGACGTAAGGCACCAGCACCAGATGTATGATCAGGGCCCTCGAGGCGCCGACTTCCAGGCGCAACTGACGAATGGCTTCGAGAAAAGGCTGGGACTCGATATCACCGACTGTACCGCCGGTTTCAACAATCAGCACGTCGAAACCCTGCCCAACCAGTTTGATCCTGCGCTTTATCTCATCGGTGATGTGGGGGATGACCTGGACCGTGGCACCGAGGTAATCGCCGCGCCTTTCGCGGCGGATGACTTCTTCATAGATACTTCCGGTGGTGAAGTTGTTGCTTTTGGTCATGCGCGCCAGGCTGAAGCGTTCGTAATTGCCCAGATCAAGATCGGTCTCGGCACCATCGACGGTCACGAACACTTCGCCATGCTGGACCGGACTCATCGTCCCCGGATCCACGTTGATATACGGATCCATTTTCAGGATGTTGATGTTGAGTTCCCGTGCTTCGAGCACGGCGGCAAGCGCGGAGGTAATGATGCCTTTCCCGAGGGAGGAGACCACACCACCTGTTACAAATATATATCGGGTCATTTATTCCATCTTGACCAGCGAGACACGCAAGATGGGAGAACACGGTAACAAAAGCACCTGCTCAATGCGAGTGAGGCGATGTGCTTCAACTATTGCGGGTGCCACGTCGCCACGAAGCGCCGCGCCGTCTCTTTTTGCGCCCCATCACCCACACAATCGTCGCGCCAGGCAATACCGGGAATCGAGAGCAGTCCGGCTGCGTCGAACAACAGCGGGTAGTCGGCCCTGTCCCAGGGCGCTATCCCCGCTTCCTGCAGAATCTGTTTGAGCGCGCGATGATGACCGCCACGAAGCAACACTTCGCCACCAGCCCGGAACCGCACCGTCACCTCCCCCTGCACGAGAAATCCGTCGCGCAGAGAACCCGCGGCCGCCTTGATAACCAGCTTACCGTGCGGCAGATCGAGTTCGCCTGGCAGCTCGATGACATAGCTCGAGGCAGGTTTCTGCCGCTCACCCACCAGGCAGAGTTCGGCCGCATAACGCCGCACCGAGCCCGCGGCCAGCTGCAGCATTGGCTGACGGGTCGGCGGGGCGTCAAGCTGCTCGGCGTAGGCGAGCAACGACGCATCACTGACGCCGGAATTGATTCCCTGACCCTGCAACCACAGCCGCAGAATCACGACACGTTCGTGCGCGGGTCGCCACAGCAGTTTGGCCAGTGGCAACCGCGCCTGGTGCAGGCCGAGTTCTGCAGCAAGCATTGTCTGCAGCACGTCCGTCGTGTCCCCGAAGCTCGCCAGCCGCTGCGAAAATCCCGGAAAGCGCTTTTTGATGCGCGGTAACAACTGATGCCGCAGGAAATTGCGATCCAGAGCCAAATCGTGATTGCTGTCATCCTCACACCACGACAGCTCCTGCTCTGCGGCGTAACGCCTGATCTCACAGCGATCGATGGCTAAAAAGGGCCGCAACAACCTGCCCGCAGCCAGCGGGCGCGCCTGGGGCATGCCGTAAAGGCCCCTTCCCTGCAGCAGATGCAGCAGCTGGGTCTCCCGCTGGTCGTCCAGGTGATGTCCGAGGAAGAGCAAGCCACCCGTGGCAAGCGCTTCGGTGAAGAATTCGTAGCGCGCCGCGCGTGCAACGCCTTCCACATTCGAGCCTGCGTCGAGCGCAAGTCGCGAACACCGCAGAGGAATCTCCCAGTCCTCACAAAGCCTCTCGCTGTGCGCCTGCCAATCGTCGGACTCCGCCGCAATGCCGTGGTTGACATGCAATGCGACAACTCCGGCAGGCGCAAGTGTGCGCAGTGCATGCAGCAAAACAGTGGAATCCAGACCGCCGCTGAAGCCGACATATATCGTCTCGGAGATGACTTCAGTTGCGGCCGTCTGAGCCGTCAAACAACGGCCGCACGCATCGATGATCACGTCCATGGCTACCGCGCAGCGTAGTCGAGGCAGACGCTGTCGGCGCCAAACTCCGCGCGCAGGTCCCTGAGCAGATCATCGGTTGGGTTCACCCGCCAGGCCGGACCCAGGAGTATCTTGCCGCTGACACCCAGGCCCTGATCGTCGGTCGTTTGATAGACCACTGCGACCTGAGCGCCGCTATCTTCATGGCGGTGCGGCTGGAGGCAGGTCCTCAGTTGTGCCGCAACATCGGCCATCTGCGTGTTAGCGCAGAGATCGATGAGAACACCGCTGGAAAAACGCCGTCGCGCCTCTTCGATGGTATAGGCATTTTCCACGCGTAACCTGAGGTTACCGCTGACATCGTCATCCTGCACTTCGCCTTCAAACACGAGCACCGTATCTTTGACGACTTTCTGCCGGTGCGCTTCGAAGGTGTCTGCAAACAGTAACGCTTCGATGCGGCCACTGCGATCGTCAACAACAACGATTGCCATTGCGTCACCACGCCGGCTGCGCATGGTGCGCAAAGAGACGATCCAACCGGCAACGATCTGTGGCCGTCGTTCAGCTCTGAGGCTCGCAATGTCGCTGCTGCAGAACTGCCGGAGTTCGGTCAGATAATCCTCGATCGGATGGCCGGTCAGGTAGATGCCAAGGGCTTCCTTCTCTCCTTCGAGGCGTTCGCGTTTCTCCAGCGGCAGCACCTCGCGCCCGGCCGTGACGGACCCCCGGGTGAATCCGCCGAACATGTCCGCAATTCCTGCGGCCGCATTATGTGCAATCTGATCCGCGCCGTGCATCGCGTCGTGCAGTTCACTCAAGAGTCTCGCTCGCACGCCGTCCACACCTTCGTCTGCAACCGCAAACTCATCCATCGCGCCAGCACGAATCAGCGCTTCGAGCACTCGTTTGTTGGCCTTGCGGGAATCCACCCGCAGGCAGAAATCAGCGAGACTGTGGAACGGGCCGTCGCGTTCGCGGCTGGCGACCAGCGCGCTGACGGGGCCCTCGCCGACCCCACGTACCGCACCCAGACCGTAGAGGATCCCGGAATCAACCGCGATGAAGCGAAACTGACTCAGGTTTACGCTCGGCGGCTGCAGGCGCAATTTCAGGCTGCCAACCTCGTCCACCAACGTCACGATCTTGTCGGTGTTGTGCATGTCGGCTGTCAACGTCGCCGCCATGAACTGAGCGGGATGGTGACATTTCAACCAGGCGGTCTGAAACGACACGATTGCATACGTGGAACTGTGGGATTTGTTGAACGCGTAGCCGGAAAACTTTTCCATATCATCGAAAATTTTGCCGGTAATCCTGAGATCGACATCCCGCGCGCGTGCACCTTCGACGAACTGCTCACGGACTTGCGCCATTTCCTCGGGCTTCTTCTTGCCCATGGCACGCCGCAGGAGGTCTGCCTGACCGAGGCTGAACCCACACATATCCTGAGCAATCTGCATGACCTGCTCCTGATAGAGCATCACCCCATAGGTGCCCTGCAATGCTGCCGCCGTACTTGGATGAGGCAGCTGCACAGCCTGATTGCCATGTTTGCGATTTATGTAGTCATCCACGGCACCTGACTGCAATGGTCCAGGCCGGAACAGAGCCACCAGGGCAATGATGTCGTCGATGCGGTCAGGTTTCAGGCGACAGATGAGATCTTTCATACCGTGTGATTCGAGCTGAAAAATACCGGTGGTTCGGCCCTCTTTAAGGAGCTCGTAAGTTGCCGGATCGTCCAGTGGAATCCGCTCGATATCCACCTCCGGTTCGTCCCTGTCGCACGCTTCGTTGATCGCCTTGACCGTCCAATCGATAACCGTCAGTGTTTTCAAACCCAGAAAGTCGAACTTGACGAGGCCAGCACTTTCGACGTCGTCTTTGTCGAACTGCGAAACCAGCCCGCCGCTCTGTTCATCGACGTACAGGGGTACGAATTCGGTCAGGGCCCTGGGCGCAATCACCACGCCTCCCGCATGACGACCCACACCGCGGACAATACCTTCGAGTATGTAGGCCATGTCCATGATTTCCTCGACCTCATCGTTGTCGGCGATAAAGTCCCTGAGCTCGGGTGTCTGCGCCACCGCCTTGTGCAGAGTCATGCCGACTTCGAATGGGATCAACTTCGAGAGTTTATCGGCGAGACCGTAGGGCTTTCCCTGGACCCGCGCGACGTCCCGTACTACGGCTTTTGCGGCCATCGTGCCAAATGTGATGATTTGACTGACCGCTTCGGATCCGTAGCGCTCACTGACATGATTGATCACCTTGTCACGCCCTTCCATACAGAAGTCGACGTCAAAATCCGGCATCGAGACACGTTCAGGGTTCAGAAATCGCTCGAACAGCAGCTCATAGCGCAGCGGGTCGAGATCGGTGATGCCGAGCGAATACGCCACCAATGAACCTGCACCCGAACCGCGTCCGGGACCCACCGGAATCCCGTTTGCCTTGGCCCAGGCGATGAACTCCATCACGATCAGAAAATAGCCCGGGAAGCCCATCTGGTTGATGACGGACAACTCATAATCCAGACGGGCAGTGTAATCCGTCCGGGGAAATTTGAGCTCGCCGAATTCAGTCAGCTTGCGCAGGCGGGATTCCAGCCCGCTTCGTGCGCAGCTGGCAAGATAATCTTCCAACGTCGAATCGTCCGGCACCGGGTAGTTCGGCAGATAGTAGGTACCGAGCTCGATACGGACGTTACAGCGCTTTGCAATCTCGACACTGTTGGTAAGTGCTTCCGGCACATCGTGAAACAGCTCGACCATCTGCGCCGGTGACTTCAGATACTGTTCGGCGCTGTAGCGTCGTTCTCGCCTGGGATCATCGAGGACGCGCCCGTCGTGAATACATACGCGGGTTTCATGCGCCTCGAACTGATCCGCATCCAGAAAACAGACTTCATTAGTCGCAACAACCGGAAGATCGATTGCAAGCGCCAGGCGCACTGCAGCGGCGACCTGGGCATCATCGCCAGCTCTACCAGTTCGTGAGAGCTCCAGGTAGTAGCGATCCTCGAAGACCTGCGCCCATTGCCTGGCAGCTGTTTCGGCCAGGCCGGCATTACCTTTCAACAGTGCCCGACCGACTTCGCCATCGCGACCTGCGGACAGAGCAATCAGGCCTTCATTGCGCCCGAAGATCTGCTCACGCGTGAGGACGCCTCGCGGGCCACTGGACAGATAGGCCTCAGAGACGAGCTTCAGGAGATTTCGATAACCGGTTTCGTTCATCGCCAGCAGACCCAACCGGAAAACGTCCGCTGAATCACGGTCAGTCGAAGCCACCTCGTAGGTAATGTCTACCCCGATGACGGGCTTTACCCCGCGTTCGATACAGGCTTTGTAAAATTTGATCAGGCCGAACAGGTTACGCAGGTCTGTCAACGCCAGCGCCGCCATATCGCGCTCAG
The DNA here is from genome assembly GCA_027293665.1 of Gammaproteobacteria bacterium. Lineage (GTDB taxonomy): Bacteria > Pseudomonadota > Gammaproteobacteria > Pseudomonadales > Azotimanducaceae > SZUA-309. The sequence continues at coordinate 16,251 of JAPUFN010000057.1, forward strand.
CAACGGCCTTTGCAAGATCTTTAACTTTGATGATGCTGTCGGCGATGGAGTACTCGCTGTGAACGCGCAAGTGGACGAAATTCATAGCCGGGATCTCATACGAGTACCGCGCGCGCCTTGCGCGCTGCCTGGCGTGCCACCGCCTCGCGAATTGGCGCAAAGCTGCATCGATGCAGCGGACACGGGCCAAGCCGCCGCAGTGCCGCCAGATGTTCAGCGGTTGGGTAGCCTTTGTGTTTTTCCAGTCCGTAGCCCGGGTAATCGCGAGCCGCCCGGACCATCTCCGCATCTCGCGCCACCTTCGCGATGATGGACGCTGCGCTGATTTCCGGCACCCGATCATCTCCTTTGATTACTGCAACGGCAGGAATTGCAAAGCTCGGCAGCAGATTACCATCCACCAGCAGGAATTCGGGAAGCAGGCTGAGTCCGGCGACTGCGCGCTGCATGGCAAGATGACTTGCGCGCAGTATATTGAGATCGTCGATCTCGGTGACCTCGGCCCGGCCGAGTGCCCAGCACCATGCCCGCGCGCGGATTTCCTGTGCCAGTACTTCACGCCTGCGTGCCGACAAACGCTTGGAATCTTTCAAGCCGACAGGCCAGGCATTGGGCCTGAGAATCACAGCGGCCGCAACGACTGGGCCCGCAAGCGGGCCACGGCCGACTTCATCGACCCCGGCGGTGCACTGCCGCATCGACAAATCGCTGAACAACATCTGAGTCTGGTTGATGTCAGCTCACCTTAGTATTCGCGTTCGTATTCTCTTCAGTATCAGTCGAATCTTGCAAATCCCGCTGCCAGGCGAGAATCGCTTCGGCCGCCCGGTCGTCTGCGCCGCAACGCAACTGCTCGTGTAGTTGCGCAAACGCTGCTAAATATTCTGGCTCCCGCGCGGCTTTGTCCAGCACGTTCAACAGATTCTCGGCAAGTGCCTGCGGTGTCGCGGCATCCTGCAACAATTCCGGTACCAGTTCGCGACCGGCAAGGATGTTAGGCAATGCGATAAAAGGCGT
>JAPUFN010000058.1 GCA_027293665.1 Gammaproteobacteria bacterium
GCCGCCGACGCCCAGGCGGTAAATGTCGGTACCCTGGGCGCACTACAGCGACTCTTTGATGGCCAGCTCGGCGCGTTCTCCTATCTGCTGTTCATTCTGCTTTACATGCCCTGTGTGGCAACGATTGGCGTCGTCGTCAAAGAACTCGGCACATTCTGGGCCGTGTTCAGCACCGCCTGGTCAGTGGTGATGGCCTACACCTGTGCGGTGCTGTGTTATCAGCTCGGCAGCCTGGCCGATGATCCCGTCAGCGCTCTGAGCTGGTGCGCCGCGGTGTGCCTCATGGCCGCAGCCATGTTTGCGGGCCTGATCAAATTCGGTCAGCGCCACGCCCCACCACTCATTCCCCTGGTAAATCTGGACTGATCCAGACCGCTCCACACGGCAGGTTTCCTTATATTTAATCTAAATGCGATGTATTTGCATTTGCAGACAGATACCCTAAACTCCCTGTAACACGCTGTTTAAGGAGCACCATGGGAGCCCACAGAGCCAAAAACATCGCCTTTCTGCCACTCAGCCTGTTGCTCGGCATCGCGCCCGCCAGCTTTGCCGCTGAGCCGAGTCTTGCCGAGCTATGGGCAATCGTCGAACAACAGCAGGTACAGATTGCAGCGCTCAGCGAAGAGCTCGCCGCAACCAGGGCGACGATCACAACCACCGTAGACAAGGTCGCTCTGACCGAAGAGCGGCTGTCAATCACCGCCGATTACCTCGAGCGGGTCGCTGAGACGACTCCCCGGCAACGCACTCAGATCGGCGGTTACGGCGAGCTGCACTACAACAATATCGATGCGGACGACGCAAGCGGCGACCTCGAGCAGATCGACCTGCACCGCTTCGTCACCTTCATCAGCCACGAGTTCAGCGACCGCATCCGCTTCTTTTCCGAAGTCGAAATCGAGCACTCGCTGGTCAAAGACACTGCCGATGGCAGCAATGACGGGGAAGTCGAAATCGAGCAGGCCTACATCGAATTCGATCTGAACGACAACCACTATGTGAAAACGGGCCTTTTTCTAGTGCCCGTAGGAATCCTCAACGAAACGCATGAACCGCCGAGTTTTTACGGTGTCGAGCGCAATAACGTCGAAAACATCATCATCCCCTCGACCTGGTGGGAAGCCGGCGCCGGTGTGGGCGGCCATTATGCAAACGGCGTGTCCTGGGATTTTGCCGTGCACAGTGGGCTCGAGATGCCGGTCAGCGGTGCAAACTCCTACCGGGTTCGCAGCGGCCGGCAGAAAGTCTCCAACGCCAATGCCAACGATCTGGCCTATACCCTGCGGCTGAAATACACCGGAGTACCGGGTCTCGAACTCGCCGGCAGCTACCACTATCAAAGTGATCCCAGTCAGACGAGCGGTGACGGCCTGGACGACGGCAGCCTGCTGAGCCTGCATGCCGTGCTGCAACGGGGAGGATTCAGCCTGCGCGCGCTGTGGTCGCAATGGAATTTCGATGGCTCCGCAGTCTCACTCGCCGGCAGCGACGAGCAGACCGGCTGGTACATCGAGCCGAGCTTCCGCCTGAACCGGGGTGCTTCCGACTGGGGCTTCTATACGCGCTACGAAGACCTCGATGGTGCCAGGACCCGTGATCAGTTCGACCAGTGGGAGCTGGGAGTGAATTACTGGCCAACCGACAACGTCGTCCTGAAGATCGACTACCGCGAGCGCGATCACGCACGAAGCGCCGAGAACGGGCGTGATTTCTCCGCTTTTGATCTGGGAGTCGGTTATCAATTTTGACGGTTTCCTTTTGCCATGGACCCCGGCAGAATAACCTACATGAAAATAAGAATGATTCTCGGTTGTGTTCTCACTTGGCTGACCATTGCGGGTCCATCGGCACACGCCCGTGAGCAGGTGTACATGCAGCCGGATGACTTCGTGTCTAGCGCGTTTCCGGCCCGAACCCCGCAAGCTCAGGCTCTGTGGGTCACGCAGGAGCTGCGGCGGGAACTCGCCGAGCAGTTCGGCTGGCAGCCGGGTATGCGGGTGCGATACTGGCAGCAGGGGACACGCAGCGCCTGGATACTCAATGAAATTGGCAAGGACAAACCGATTACAGCGGGTATCCTCATCGACAGCGGCAGCATCGAAGATGTGCAAGTGCTCGTTTTCCGGGAAAGCAGAGGCTGGGAAATCCGCTATCCAGCCTTCACCTCACAATTCGTTCGTGCCCGGCTGGTCGCGGACAGCGACCTCAGCCAGACGATCGACGGCATCTCAGGGGCGACATTGTCCGTGCGCGCCATGAAACGAATGGCCCGTGTCGCGCTGAAGCTGCATGAGCAGATCAATCTCAGTACCCTCGCCCGCTCACCGTAAAGCGCTCAATCAAATTCACCGCAGCGCCGGAATTGCGGCCGGTGGCGTGTTGCTCTACCTGTTGTTTACCGGCATTCCGCTGCAGTTCACCGACGAACTCGCACTCGGCCAGCGCCATGTGAGCGCGCCCGCCATCCTTGACTGGTATGGTCTCCAGGCACCGACCGAGGTGATCGGCAATGGCGATGTCGCCTATATCGGCGGCCAGCTCTACTGGCACGAACAACGCCTGGGCAGCATCGCCGGTGGCATGGAGTTCAACGGTTATCTGGGTTCGACACGGCAGGCGACGCTCATCATCGGCGCCAGTGCGAAGCGGCTGTGGCGGTTCCCGGTAGCGCAACCTGCCGATTTTGAATCGATTCCTCTACCCGGCAGAGCCAGCGCCATCGGCACGTCCGCAGGTCGCATCTACCTGCTGGTGGACAATGAACTCAAGCGCGTGGATGCGGAATTTCTGAATATCGAAGCCGTATCAGCCACTGCGGTCGACTGGCTGCGGCCAGTGACACTGCCACCGGCGGCAGCGCAGCGATATCGTGAGCGCTACCGCCGCTACCTGCTGACCGCTGAGCGGTTATTGCAGGATCTTCACAGCGGCCGGCTGTTCGGCCAAATAGGGATCTGGACCGTCAACATTTCGGCAGCACTGCTGATTGTACTTTCGATCACCGGGCTGTGGATCTGGTGGCGTTCGCGCCAGGTTTGAAGCAAACTTTTTGCCAGTTTGTCCCGACATAGAACCCAAATGAAGCTCAATCCAGGCATGTTAGGTACAGCAACTGACGAAAAGCTGGTCGCCCGCGCGCTCGCGGGATCTAACTCTGCCTGGAACAGTCTCATCAAGAGGTATGAACAGCGCGTGTATAACTATGCACTGAGAATGGTCGGCCACCCCGATGACGCCTTCGATCTGATGCAGGAGGTGTTCATGGGCGTGTATCGAAACCTGCCCGGCTTTCGCGGCGACGGGCCCTTTCCGGCGTGGTTGTTTCGGATCGCGAGTTTTCGCTGCACCGATTATCTGCGACGCCGCCGCTTTCACACGAGCTTCGACGAACATGACACTCCCGCGAGGAGCAACGCCGATCCCCAGGCCGATGCGATGGTCACCCACGCCAATCAGCAGATCACCCGGGCGCTGAAAGAGTTACCGGCAGAACAGCGGCACGTCGTCGAACTCAAATTCTTCCAGAACTTCACTTTCGAAGACATTGCGCAACAACTTGGCATTTCACCCAACACCGCCAAAACCCGACTCTACACAGCGTTGCGCAAGCTCAAACAACATGAGGAACTCAAAGATGCGTTGTGATCAAACTCAAACGCTGTTGTTCGACTATGTCGACGATCGCCTGGCTGATCAGGTGCGAATGGAGGTGGGTGACCATCTCGAGACGTGCAGCGACTGCCACAGCGACTATCAGGGCATTCTCGATCTGCAGGCTCAGGCAAACGTCTGGCACGAACTGCCGGTGCCAAAGTGGCAACCACCCGCCATCCCGGCTCGATCGCTGTTCGGCAACTTCCAGCAATGGTTCCCGAGTCTCGCTAGTGCCGCGGCACTGCTTGCGGTGCTGGCGATCTACGTTGGACAGCCAGCGACCGGGCCGGCCCCTGCACTCAACCCGGTGGCTGAAACCACTTATCAGAATCGCGGCGTGCCCGTTGGCTACCCTTCCTCTGCTCTTTACAGCACTGACCCTGAACTGGAATCACTGATGCTCGATAATCGATCCCAGCGCCAGGAGGAACTGCAGGCGCTTGTGCGGCTGCTGCGATTGGAAATGGATCGGCGGTCGGAGGAAACCGAAGAAAGCCTGCGCTACGTCATCACCGGTCAGCTGCAGGGCCAGCGGGACATCGACGATCTCTACGATCGTCTCCAGCAAATCAACTACCAGGTCCCCGGCAACAGGGAGCAGATGTAATGAAACTCGGCGCGATCCTGCTTGCTACAGGCCTCCTGAGCGCTGCGTTGCCCGGTCAGGTCACCCAGGCGCGACCCGTCAATGAACTCGAGCCGATCGTGCGGGAACTGCGAATTGCGGAAGACGTTTTTCGCTCAGCGATGGCTAATTCCATAGGTGGCCCGGCAAAGATCATCAACGTCA
>JAPUFN010000059.1 GCA_027293665.1 Gammaproteobacteria bacterium
CTGGTGCCCGACTCAGGTACCGAGGAAATCGATGCGAGCGGCTACCTGGTGACACCGGGATTCGTCGATATCCATACCCATCTCGACGCGCAGATCGGTTGGGATCCATCGCTGACGCCGGTGAGCTGGCATGGCGTAACAACTGCCCTGCTGGGCAATTGCGGCGTAACGTTCGCTCCCTGCAAACCCGCTGACCGGGAATTCCTCGCCGGTATGATGGAAACCGTCGAAGATATCCCGCGCGACGCAATCCTCAATGGACTGTCCTGGGACTGGGAACACTACGATGGCTATCTCACTGCGCTGGAGCAGCTGCGCCCCGCCATCAATGTTGGAGGTCTAGTCGGACACTGCGCGGTCCGCTATTACGTGATGGGTGAACGCTCCATAGAGGAGGCAGCCAGCGCCGAGGACAAACGACAGATGGCACAGATCGCGGGTGATGCGGTAAAGGCCGGCGCAGTGGGCTTCTCTACCTCGCGCTTCCTCGGGCACTACATTCCCGATGGCCGCCATGTGCCAGGCACGCACGCCGAGCATGATGAGCTGGTGCAGATCGCCGAAGCCGTCGGTGCACACGGCGGTCTGATGCAGAACGTCCTGAATCTGGGCGGCGACTTCGAAGGTGAGATGGCGCTCCTGGAAGCCCAGGCTCGAGTGGACGGTGTCCGAGTCCTTTTCAGTACAGGCGCCGGTTCGACATCCGGCTGGGGCAACAAGGTCGCGGAACGAATCGGTGCGTTGCGCCGCGACGGACTCGACATTAACGCCGTCGCTATTCCCCGTGGTTCAGGTTTTATAACGGGGATGCAGTGCATGCTTGCGTGGGGCAAAGGTGCCTGGCAGGAACTCAAGGACCTGGATTTCGACGGCCGGGTCGCCGCGATCAACAATCCTGAGATGTTTGCAAGACTGGTGGCGGATGCGAAGGCGAACCCAAGCCGGCTGGAAACCGAGCAGATATTCTTTCTCGGCGCCGGAGATACGCCAAACTACGTGGCCGCCGAGTCAGAGAGCCTGCAGGCAATTGCCAACGCCAGCGGCGAGCACCCGGCCGCAACCTATCTGCGTATCGCGCAGGAAACTAATGGCCGGGCTCTGTTCGTCGTTCGCCTTTTCAACAAGAACATAGACGCTTTGTCGGAAGTCATTTCCAGCGACTACTGTCTCCCGGGACTCGGGGATGCGGGAGCTCACGTAGGACAGATCATGGATTCCGGATGGGCAACATTCGTATTGTCCCACTGGTTACGCGACGCCGGACTTTACACGACGGCGGAGGCTGTCAGGCGTCTGACATCGGCACCTGCACGGATCATGGGATTACGCGATCGGGGAATTCTCGCCGCCGGCATGAAAGCCGACGTAAACGTGATCGATGCATCCAACGTCCACGAGCGGATGCCCGAGATGGTCGGCGATTTTCCCGGTGGTGCAAAACGCTTCATTCAGCGTGCAGTTGGCTACAAGGCGACGATCTGCAACGGTCAGATCATACTGCGTGATGACGAGCTTACCGGCGCCAGGGGTGGGCAGGTCGTCCGCAATCAGGCTGCGGGCTAGTGACGTGTTGAACGACACGCGGCTTAAGAATCAGCTGGTCTGCATTTTGTAGGTAACTCTGGCCACTGCCGTCTCCTCACCGGATTCAGTGCGGATGCTGACGTCGCCAGTGCACAGTGTGCCGCCGCGGCGCCGGACCTGCGCTTCGGCGTAAAGATCCAGACCTACGGTCAGACGCAAAAAGTGAACTGTAAATTCGACGGTCGCACCTCGAGTGTTCTCATTTACATCCGGGTGAGACCAGAAGGCAGCAGTTGCTGCGATATCGATCAGGGCGCTGATTACGCCGCCGTGGATCCGCCCGGTGCCGAAGATTTCCTGATAGGGCAATTTAATGACAACCTTGTCGGTCTCTCGCGAGACCAGGCGAGTACCCAACACACCAGCAAAACCACCGGTTGCGATTGATTCAACGAAATCCAGCGACAACTCTCAAGCCCCCCTTTTGACAGCAAACGCACAATCTAGCAGCCGCCTGAAACGCAGCAACGTTAGCCTTTCTTCTGTGCGCCCACGGCGCTGGTCAGGCCACCGAAATGCCCTGCGTCGTATATACGTTCCATAAAAGCGGCGTCGTATGCCGATTCGGGATCCGCTCTGACCATCGCATCGATCGCATGGGCGTCTTCGCCAACGAGGATCCGCCAACAATCGTTCTTCACGCCATCAAGAATGATTTCCGCTGCCCGGGCAGCCGTGCAGGGCGCCTTGTCACGAAAATCTACTCCACGCTGATGCATCGCGCGGCGGATGTCATCGTCGGGCAGGTTGTCAACCGGCAGGCCGAGAGAGATCATGCGCTTTCGCGCGATATCGACCTCTTCAGCCGACATCTCCAGCGCAGTCGATTTACCGAGCACCTTCGAGGTATTCAGCGCAATGGAGGTGCCAATATGACCCGGCATCACCACCGCAACTTTGACGTGTGGCGCGCTGACCCGCAGATCGTTGATCATCGCTTCGGAAAAACCTTTGACTGCAAATTTGGCAGCGCTGTAAGCAGTGTGGGGAACGCCCGGTCCGATGCTCGCCCAGAAGCCGTTGACACTGCTGGTATTAACCAGATAGCCGTCGTCACTTGCGACTAACAATGGCACGAACGCTCGCGAGCAGAAGTACACGCCGTACCAGCAAACCGCAAACGTACGCTCCCATTCGTCTCTTTCGCCGTCAACGAACCCACCACCTCCGCCAATACCTGCATTGTTGAACAGAAGATTGATGTGCTCAGTTTCGTGTGCCTGGATCACCGCATCGCGGAAAGCGATCACCTGTGCCTCGTCAGCCACGTCGCAGATGTGACAGCTGATGGTCAGGTCTTCTGCTTCGCACAAGCTTTGAGTCTCACGCATGTTCTCTTCGGAAACGTCACACATCGCGACATCACAACCGGCGCCAGCGAGTGCAATGCACAGTTCCCTTCCCATGCCCGTGCCCCCACCCGTAACAACAGCAAGCTTGCCGGAAAAGTCATCCATCTAATTGTTCCTCGTTGAATTTGTTCTTCTACAGCTGCGATATCTGGACGTGAAACCAGGCAGCCGGCAGTAACGGCTCAGATCATCAGGCGGCAATTCTCACGGGGAGATCCGTGATGCCACGAAACAGACACGAGCTGACTCGTTGCGGCTCACCAACGACTTCAACTTCGTTGAAGCGGGTGAGTATTTCTTCCCAGAGTACCTGCAGCTGCATCTCCGCCAGTCGGTTACCAAGACAGCGGTGAATGCCGAAACCAAAAGACAGATGTTCGCGCGGTCGCGCACGATCGATGATGAATTCATCGGGGTTCTCAATTGCAGCCGGATCCCGATTGCCGGACAGATACCAGATCACTACTTTGTCGCCGGCGCTTATCTGCTGACCGTGAAGTTCAATGTCATTGAGTGCGGTGCGTCGCATGTGCATCAGCGGCGTCTGCCAGCGGATGATTTCCGGCACCATCGACTTGATCAACGCAGGATTGCGTCGCAGTTTCTCATATTGCTCCGGGAATTCATTGAGTGCGTGCAAGCCACCGCTGATGGAATTTCTCGTCGTGTCGTTGCCCCCTACCACCAGCAGAATGACGTTACCGAGAAGTTCCTGCGGACCCATCGAACGCGTCTGCTCGCCATGGGCGAGCATGGACAGGAGATCGCCACCCGGCTCGCCGGTCAGTCGATCCTGCCAGAGCGCCTGAAAGTACTCGCCGCACTCCGCTTGCGCGATGTAGTAATCGGCTTTGCTGGTCACCACTTCCGGGTTGTCTGCATTGGCAAATACATTCGACCAGGCGATGATCTTGTGCCTGTCGGCTTGTGGCACATCCAGCAGCGTTGCCAGCATCTGTGCGGTCAGCTCGATGGATACATGCTCAACCCAGTTGAAGGTCTCATTCATCGGCAACCCATCGAGGATGGTC
>JAPUFN010000006.1 GCA_027293665.1 Gammaproteobacteria bacterium
AACTGTTCTGCTCAGCCGGTGACTCGCCTGAATTACTCTACGCATACCCTTCCCCCTGACAAGCCTTTATAGCGCGACAGCGCGCAACCTTGTTCCTGGGTCTAATATACCGCTAAGCGCAGAGCAAATCGTCTCTTTACACCAGTGGTCGAAGATCCTGCAACATCGTCGGGATGAGTTCCGATACCGTCGGGTGAATGGCTACCGATCGCGAGATCACCGTGTAGGGCTGGCGCGCGTACATGACATCAAGCAGTTCATGCACCACTTCATCGCCGTTCATACCCAGAATCGATGCACCGAGAATCTCTTCGGTTTCAGCATCGACCAGCACCTTCATGAAGCCGCGCGTGTCGCCAAATTCGCGAGCACGACCAACACGTGACATCGGCCGGGTGCCGATCAAGGCCGAGCGACCGGTCGCCCGTACTTCCCTTTCCGTCATCCCAATTCGACCCAGTGGTGGATCGATAAACAGCCCATAGCAGGTGAGTCGATCAGTAACGCGACGTGGATCATCGTCCAAAAGGTTAGCTGCAACGATCTCGAAGTCATGGTAGGTAGTGTGGGTAAACCCACCGCGACCGTTGGCTTCTCCCAGCGCCCATATCCCATCGACTTGCGTGCGCAACTCATCATCAACCGGAATAAACCCACGCTCATTCAGCTCGATGCCAGTATTTTCCAGTCCCAGATCGTCTGTGTTGGGAACACGCCCCATTGCGGCGAGCAGGTCACTGCCCTCCTCTTCTCCAGGTGCTTCTTCACAGCTCACACGTACGGCAATGCCATCTTGCGTTTTCCGCACAGACAAACACTCAGCAGCGACGCGAAATCTGACGCCTTCACCTTCGAGAATTTCGCGAATGGCTACTGCGACATCATCGTCTTCTCGCCCCATCACCTGCGGTTTCATCTCTATGACGGTCACTTCACTGCCGAAGCGACGATACATCTGGGCAAATTCGAGACCAATATAGCTGCCGCCCATGATGAGCAGGTGCGCTGGAACATAATCCACTTCCATCATCGAAGAATTGGTGAGATATGGAACATCAGCTGCTTCGAGCCAATCCGGCACGCGCGCCCGGGCACCTACATCCAGAAAAATGCGCTCGGCCGTGTACTGCGTGCCATCTACTGCCACCGTCCGCGGGTCGACGAATCGAGCATGCCCCTTGATGACATCAACTCCCTCCATCCCATCGAGCCAGTTCGTCACGCCCTGCTCCGAGGCTCCAGCGATTTCATCTTTGCGGGCTTTGACCCGCGCCATATCCACACTGACGTCACCCTGCAGGTCGACGCCAAAGCGACCAGCCTCCCGCGCGTAATACGCAACCCGGGCGCTGCCGACCAGGCATTTGGTCGGAATGCAGCCAACATTGACGCAGGTTCCACCCATCCGATGTCTCTCGATCACCGCAACTCGTTGACCCGCTTGTCCCAGTCTTTCCGCGAGCGGCGGTCCGGCCTGCCCGGCTCCTATCACGATTGCATCGTATTCCATAGCCCCTCTCCCTCTCACACGCGGCAACTCGACACTACCCAGCAGAGCCACGCTTAAAGCAGAAGCCCCGGCTGCCAGTATGGACCTTTTTCCTGCAGCCGAAGCTTTCGCGGCGATCAATGGAGTAGAATTGCTACTGTTTATAATGGGGGTGTCTGTACATGAATTTGCAAGTTTCCGCGAAGCGTACCTCGAGCTGGTTGTTGAGTCTGGTCCTGGCCACAGTGTCAGTAGCGGCGGCGGCTGACAAATTCGGTGAGGCGAGAGAACCCTTTGAGCGCGCGGCGTCGAGCGCTGCATTCTTCGACAAGAGTTATGGCTACGCGCTGTTTCCGACAATCGGCAAGGGTGGGTTTGGCGTCGGTGGAGCACGAGGCTCGGGCCGGGTCTATGTGGGCGGCGAGGCCATGGGTGATACGACCATGACACAACTCACCATCGGCTTTCAGATTGGCGGCCAGGCGTTCACCCAAATCATATTTTTCGAAGATGAACGCGCCTTTACCGAGTTTACGGGCGGCCGCTTCGAGTTTGGTGCCCAGGCTACTGCTGTGGCCATCACCTCCGGTGCCTCGGCCAGCACTTCTACCACCGGCAACACGGCGGGCGCCAGTGGCGGTAAAAGCAACGCCACTGTCGCGGGTGGTTACTACAAGGGGTATGCCGTTTTCACGATTGCCAAAGGCGGCCTCATGTACGAAGCCAGCGTCGGCGGTCAGAAATTCTCCTACCGCCCGATAGCCCGGTAGTTTCCAACGTTGCAGCGGACGGGTCACGATGACTCCGATCCGTGATCTGTGCATACTGCGGCCCCATGACTGATTTCGCGCCGCGAACCCTGCAGAAGTTCGTTTTTCGACTCGCACACATCGGCCTGGGCCTGGCGACCCACCTACCCTTCATCGGCAAAAAATTTACCCGCGGAACTGGTGGCACGGACTCCGCCCGTTATTGCTACTCGGTCTGGCTGCGCCACGTCGTCAAAGCGCGTGAAGCTGGCGTGTGGAACGCGCCGCGTCGCATTGCCGAATTGGGCCCGGGGGACTCTCTCGGCATTGGTCTTACAGCACTGCTGACCGGTGCCGAACAGTATTTCGCGTTCGATGTCGTGGAACATGCATCCAATCAACAGAACCTGACGATATTCGATGAGCTGGTGGAACTGGTCAGGTCGCGGGCAGATATTCCAGGGGAGGATGAGTTTCCGCTCGTCAAACCCTATCTCGACAACTACCGATTCCCGCACGACGTGTTGTCCGAAGAACATATCGTCAACTGTCTGAACCCGGAGCGAGTCGCACGTATTCGCACCGCGCTCGAGAATCTCGGGCAGGTGGATAACGGCGACAGCGTCATCCGGTACGTAGTCCCCTGGATGACTACAGGGCAGGCTGAACATGCATCCCTGCATGAACAGGATGTCGATATGATCTGCTCGCAAGCCGTGCTTGAACACGTCGACAACCTCGCAGAAGCCTACAGTGCTATGCGCACATGGTTACACAAGGATGGCTTCATCAGTCACCAGATCGATTTCAAGTGCCACGGCACTGCGCTCGACTGGGACGGCCACTGGGCTGTCCCGGCTCCAATCTGGAAG
>JAPUFN010000060.1 GCA_027293665.1 Gammaproteobacteria bacterium
ATTCCAGCCATCCCGCCCCCTGATTGGTTCTCCGTAGTGGAACGACCTGAGATATTCAACAAACCGTACAATGTCGCCAGTGTAAGGGGAAGGAAGATCTGTGGAACGTCCAGCAAGCGCCTACTGGCGAGCGAATCTCAAACTCGTAGCAGTACTCCTCACCATCTGGTTCGTGGTCTCATTCGGCTTCGGGATCCTTCTGGTTGAACCGCTGAACTCGATTGCGTTTTTCGGTTTCAAGCTTGGCTTCTGGTGGGCCCAGCAGGGGTCCATTTATGTCTTTGTCGTGTTGATCTTCGTTTACAGCGCGTTGATGAAGAGAATCGATCGAAATTTCAACGTACACGACGACGAGGACTGAGTCCGCATGGACGTACAAACCCTGACCTATCTGTTCGTCGGCGCAAGCTTCACGTTGTACATCGGCATCGCGATCTGGTCGCGCGCCAGTTCAACCAAAGAATTCTATGTAGCCGGCGGTCACGTCCACCCGATTGCCAACGGCATGGCGACCGCTGCCGACTGGATGAGCGCTGCCTCTTTCATCTCCATGGCAGGAATCATCTCGTTCATGGGCTATGACGGCACGGTGTATCTCATGGGCTGGACGGGTGGCTATGTTCTGCTGGCGCTGCTGCTGGCGCCTTATCTACGTAAGTTCGGCGAGTTCACCGTGCCGGATTTCATCGGTGCCCGGTACTACTCCAATACCGCCCGTGTGGTTGCGGTAATCTGCCTGATTGTCGTGTCCTTCACATACATCGCCGGTCAGATGCGCGGCGTCGGCATCGTGTTTTCACACTTTCTGGACGTCGATATAACAATCGGCGTCTTTATCGGCATGGCGGTTGTATTCATGTATGCCGTGCTCGGTGGCATGAAAGGCATCACCTATACCCAAGTCGCACAGTATTGCGTACTGATTTTCGCCTATCTGGTTCCCGCGATATTCATCTCGATTCTCGTCACGGACAATCCTGTACCGCAACTCGGCCTTGGCGCCACCGTGAACGATGGCTCCGGCTTGAGCGTGCTGGACAAACTCGACCGGACTCTGGTGGACCTCGGCTTTGGTCCGTATACGGAGGGATCGAAATCCACGATCGATGTGTTTGCCATCACGCTTGCGCTGATGATCGGCACTGCCGGATTGCCCCACGTGATCGTGCGATTCTTTACCGTGCCGAAGGTATCCGACGCCCGCAAGTCCGCAGGCTGGGCGTTGCTTTTCATTGCTCTGCTCTACACGACCGCGCCAGCTGTCGGCGCATTCGCCCGGCTGAATTTCATCGATACGGTTCACGATACGCCCTACAGCGAGGTGGCCGGTTGGTTCAAACGCTGGGAGAACGTCGGTCTCATTGCCTGGAAAGATAAAAACCAGGATGGCGTCATCCAGTACGCTCCCGGCGCACCATTTTCCGGTGCGCCCCGCTTCAGTGGAACCCGCGGCGTGGATGGCCAACGCGAGCTGACAAACCCGGCAACCGACAATGCGAACGAGGTTTACATAGATCGCGACATCATGGTGCTGGCCAATCCCGAGATCGCCGCATTGCCTGACTGGGTGATCGCGCTTGTCGCTGCGGGTGGACTTGCGGCTGCCTTGTCGACAGCGGCGGGACTACTGCTTGTGATATCCGCATCGATATCACACGACCTCATGAAAAAGACGCTGGCGCGAGGCATCACGGACCGTCAGGAGCTCAAGTACGCAAGAATTTCTGCCGCTACGGCAATCGCAATTGCCGGATATCTCGGGATTAACCCACCCGCTTTTGTGGCAGAAGTTGTGGCCTTTGCCTTTGGCCTGGCAGCCGCTTCGTTGTTCCCTGCCATTTTAATGGGCATATTCTCGCTGCGGATCAATAAGGAAGGCGCCATTGTCGGCATGGTAGTGGGTCTGCTGTTCACCGTCGCCTACATCGCCTATTTCAAGCTGATCGTACCCGGCGAAAACACGGCGGAACACTGGTGGTTTGGCATCTCGCCTGAAGGCATTGGCACGCTGGGAGCACTGCTGAATTTCTCTGTAAGCGCGCTGATCAGCCGCTACCAGCCACCACCCCCAAAATACGTGCAGGACCTTGTTGAACACATTCGAATTCCGAAAGGTGTGGAATCACCCCACGAACATTAAAACCGCGAGGTGAAAATGGAGAAATGGATCGAGGAATTACGGCATCTCAACGGCCATGAGGTCGGGGTCAGCCAGTGGATCAGAATCGACCAGCGAATGATTGATGATCATGCAGCAAATACAGGTGATGACAGCTGGATCCACACCGATCCGGCACGCGCAAAACTGGAAACACCATTTGGTGGCACCATCGCGCAGAGCTTCCTGCTTCTCTCGCATCTCACTGAAATGGCCAGTGCCATCGATCTACCGCTGGAAGGTGTCGCCTATCGACAGAACTATGGCTTCGATCGTGTGCGGATGGTGAAGCAGAACCCGAACGCGATCCTGCTCTTCGACGAGATCGAGAAGGCGCACGCGAGCACGATCCACCTGTTCCTGCAGCTGCTCGACCGCGGACGGCTCGAGGACAAGAACACGGGCGCGGAAGT
>JAPUFN010000061.1 GCA_027293665.1 Gammaproteobacteria bacterium
CTTCCACGAGGCCGACCGTTTCCAGCGAAAAGGCGGAGAACGTGGTGAATCCGCCAAGCACACCCACGACCAGCAGATAACGACCCCAGGTTTCGAACCAGGGTTGCTGAAAACCCAGCCCCCAGAGCAGGCCGATGCCGAACGAACCGGCAACATTTATCAGCAATGTCGGCCAGGGAAACTGGCCGGGTACAAACAGCCATGTCGTCAGCAGAAACCGGCTCATAGCTCCAACCGCGCCGCCCAGCGCGATCCAGTAAAGGCTGTGCATCACGTATTTCTCTTAGCGTGTTCATCGAGGTCGCGTAGTCTACTCAATCGCTCGCGAATTTTAACTTCCAGTCCCTGCTCGACCGGTTCGTAAAAAGTCTCCGGCCGCATGTCTTCGGGCCAGTAGGTCTCGCCAGCAGCATAGGCATCTGCCTCATCGTGAGCGTAGCGGTAGTCTTTGCCGTGTCCGAGTTCTTTCATCAGCCGGGTAGGCGCGTTGCGCAAATGCAGCGGCACTCCATGCGATGGCGAATTCTTCACATAGGCCATCGCGCTGCCAAAGGCTTTGTAGACAGCGTTGCTTTTGGGCACGCTGGCGAGATAGAGCACCGCCTGTGCCAGCGCCAGCTCACCTTCGGGCGAGCCGAGACGCTCATAAGCATTCCAGGCAGACATTGCAAGTTGCAGACCGCGGGGATCGGCATTGCCAATGTCCTCGCTGGCCATTCTGACCACTCGGCGTGCGACGTACAGCGGATCGCAACCACCATCGAGCATTCGGCACAGCCAGTAAAGTGCAGCGTCAGGTGCGCTGCCACGCACAGCTTTGTGAAGAGCGGATATCTGGTCGTAGAACGCATCTCCGTGCTTATCGAATCTGCGATAGCGTGAACCGGCTGCTTCGGTGACCCAGTGTTCGGTAATGTCACCCTCGGCAAGTTGTGCCGCGACTTCCAACAGATTGAGACAGCGTCGTGCATCGCCGTCGGCGAGATCACATAACAGCGTACGCCCATCATCCGTGATGCTGGCTTCGAGCATCTTGCAACCTCTGGCGACCACCAGGCAGAGATCATCGGGCGTCAGCGCTTTCAGCACGTACACCCGGGCCCGGGACAAAAGTGCAGCATTGACTTCGAAGGAGGGGTTTTCGGTGGTCGCACCAATAAATGTCACCGTGCCGCGTTCCACATGCGGCAGAAACGCATCCTGTTGTGCTTTATTGAATCGATGGACTTCATCGACAAAGAGCACGGTCTTCTCACCGAGATTTTTCACCGCCTCGGCCTGCGCGACGGCTGCGCGAACATCCTTGACGCCGCTCATCACTGCCGGAAGGTTTATCCAGCGTGCATCGGATGCGTTGGCGATCAGCTTAGCCAGAGTGGTCTTGCCGGTCCCGGGTGGCCCCCACAGCAGCATGGAATGCAATTGGCCACCACTGGCGACGCGCGCCAGCGGCTTGCCGGCCGCCAGGAGATGCTGCTGACCGACAAATTCCGCAAGCGAGGTCGGTCGCAATCGATCAGCTAAAGGCGCGGTTTCGTCTGTTTGATCAGCCGCCAATGACATCCGTACCCGGTGGTACTTCCAGAGAAAAGTCACTGGATTGTAGCACCGTGGTCCGTGGCTCTACCTCGAATTGGATTTCCGTGAACTGTCCGAGGTGATCGAGTATCTCGAGTGAAGCCAGGGACTGCGCGGAAAAACGCAGTCGGATTTCCGCAAAGAGCGAATCCTCGCTGCGAGGCGTGATGAGGAAATATTCTCCCTGCAGGTCGGCAATACGGATGACACTGAAGGAATCACCCAGCACGACGTCTTCCTGGGTCAGGAGTGACAGCGGAGTGTCGGTAAGCGCATCGGACAACGGACGGATCGTAAGCTGCTCGAGATCCGGGTCGTAGACCTTCAGCACGTCACCTTCGGTTACGATGATCTGCGGATACGGATCATCCACCACCCACTTGAACATGGGGCGCAGCAATAGCACATGACCGCTAGAACGCTCCAGCACCTGACCTTGGGCACCCTGAATTTCCTGCGTGAAGTTCGCCGTGAACTGGCCAATGGCGGCCAGCCGCCCGGCCAGCTGCTGCCGGGCCGATACGGCTTCCTCTTCTAAGACACCTTCGCCTTGTATTACACCCTCGCCGGCCACAGCTGCCGCGAACGAGGAAATCGCAGAGAATACGACGAGATTAATTGCGTTTCGGAACCAGTACTTCACGGCTGCCATTCGTTCCCATTTCACTGACGATGCCCGCCTCCTCCATCGCCTCGATCAAACGCGCTGCGCGGTTGTAGCCTATCCGCAGCTTGCGTTGCACCGATGAGATGGAAGCGCGCCGTGAACCCAGTATGAATTCCACGGCTTCGTCATAGAGCGGATCGTCCTGCTCTGTTGAACCATTAGACTCTATCACCACGAATGGTTCATCTTCGCCGCCGGTGAGCACGTCACTGCGATAGTCGGGTTCGCCACGTTGCTTCCAGTCGGAGACAATCCGGTGGACTTCCTCATCGGAGACAAACGCGCCGTGGACCCGGGTAGGGATTCCCGATCCCGGTGGCAAAAACAACATATCGCCGTGTCCGAGCAATTGTTCAGCACCGCCCTGGTCGAGAATCGTTCGTGAGTCTATCTTCGAAGATACCTGGAAACTGATTCTCGTCGGGATGTTCGCTTTGATGAGCCCGGTGATCACATCCACCGACGGCCGCTGGGTTGCCAGCACGAGGTGGATGCCTGCGGCGCGCGCTTTTTGCGCAATACGCGCGATGAGCTGTTCGACCTTTTTGCCGACAATCATCATCAGGTCTGCAAATTCATCGATCACGACCACAATCAACGGCAGCGCCTCAAGCATTGGCGGTTCGCCATCGAGTTGTTCGTTCCACAGTGGATCCGGAATGCCACCCTTCTTCTGCGCATCCTGAATTTGCCGGTTGTAACCGGC
>JAPUFN010000062.1 GCA_027293665.1 Gammaproteobacteria bacterium
ATCATCATGGAACTCAACGTCAAGCAGGATACGGTTGGCCAGGTGTTCAACGGCGTGCCGTCAATCAACACCAATGAGATTGAAACAACGGTGTTGGTGAATAATGGCCAAACGCTGGTGCTCGGCGGCATTTTCTCGACAGATAAGAACATCTCGACCACGAAGACGCCGTTCCTGGGAGATCTGCCCTATATCGGAAGATTGTTCCGCCGCACGCTCGAAAGAGATGACAGGCAGGAACTTCTGATCTTCATAACCCCGCGAATCATCCAGGATAGTTTGACTAATTTGTAACCGCACATCGCGGGATAGAAAGTTAAGTATTAGGGGTTGGAACACCCTTGGCTTACACTAAACGGCGCCGCGCGGCGCCGTTTTTTTTTGCGCGGCACCGTTTTTTTTATGATTTTTGATGAACAGACAAAACATCTATCTGATTGGTCTCATGGCCGTCGGCAAAAGTACCGTGGGGCGATTGCTTGCGCAGGGTCTTGGGTATGAGTTTTACGACACCGATCAGGTCATTGAAGAACGCGCAGGCGCTGCCACCGCGTGGATATTCGATGTGGAAGGCGAACAGGGGTTCAGAGATCGCGAGCAGCATGTCCTGGAAGAATTGACGCAACTGGAAGGTGTGGTTATCGCCATGGGTGGCGGCATGGTGTTGCGGCCGGTAAACCGCAACATGCTCGCAGCCCGAGGCGTGGTCATTCATCTCGATAGCCCGTTGGAGCGCCTGGTGGAAAGAACGCAGAAAGACAAGAAGCGACCGCTGCTGGCCGAAGGAGATCCCAGGGAAACGCTGGGTCGTCTGCAGCGTGAGCGTGCGCCGCTGTATGCTGAGATTGCCGACTACCGGTTTGTGACTGATCGGCAGGGCGCGAAGTCGCTGGCCAGAGTGATAGAGCAGCGCTTGCGGGATGACGGAATTGTTTGAACGGGAAACCAATCTATGACTGGAGTGCGAACGATTGATGTTGCGCTCGGGGATCGCAGTTACCCGATCCATGTAGGCGCAGGCTTGTTGAATAGCGGTACTGTTCTCGTGCGTCATCTTGTCAGCGAAGGCGTTGGCCGGCAGGTTGCGATAGTGACGAACGACGTGGTCAAGCCACTGTGGTTGCCAACGTTGCTCGATGCACTTAGCGGCGAATCCCTTCAGGTCGACGTATTCAGCCTGGCCGACGGCGAGAGTGAGAAGTCGCTGGCAAACTATTCCCGGTTGATGGATTTCCTCATTGACCACCGGCACAACCGCACGACGACTCTGCTTGCGCTTGGCGGTGGAGTGGTGGGTGATCTCACTGGATTTGTCGCGGCGACTTATCAGCGCGGCGTGAGCTTCCTGCAGGTGCCGACGACTCTGTTAGCCCAGGTTGACTCATCTGTTGGCGGCAAGACGGCGGTCAATCATCCAACCGGAAAGAATTTGATTGGCGCGTTTCATCAACCCAGAGCGGTGATCTGTGATATCGATACGCTCGCGACGCTGCCCGATCGTGAACTGCGTGCCGGTTTCGCCGAAGTGTTGAAATACGGAGTCATCCGCGACGCTGAGTTCTTCAATTGGCTGGAAGATAATGTTGCAGCGCTTTTGAATAGAGATGTAGCCGCCCTCACCCACGTTGTGGAGCGCTCCTGCCAGATCAAGGCGGAAGTGGTTGCTGAGGATGAGCTGGAAACGGGCGTGCGCACCATACTGAATTTTGGGCATACGTTCGGCCATGCACTCGAAGCACTGACCGGCTACACCGAGTATCTGCATGGCGAAGCGGTTGCCATTGGCATGGTGATGGCGGCGGATCTGGCGGTGCGACAAGCACAGATGACGCTGGAAGAGGCCCAGCAGATCAAAGCTCTGGTCGCCGGTTTCGGCCTTCCAGTCAGTGCATCTCATCCCGGCGGTAGTGAGATGCTGCAGGCGATGGGCATGGACAAGAAGGTTGTGGATGGTACATTACGCCTGGTTTTGGTTGCGAGTATAGGACAAGCATTGGTCACCCAGGACATCGACGCGTCTGCGTTGACCGCGACACTGGCGGCAGGCGACGGACTCTGTGATGGCTGATCCCGATCGCGGTTTTCTGGGACTAACGCACAATCCGTTTATCCAGGCGGATGACAGTTTCTTCGAGCGCGGCGGCCGCCTGACGCAACTCGAACAGCTGCGCCAACCGAGTCGGTGGTCTCGGCGGGTACTGCTCGTAACGGGATTGCCAGGCGTTGGCAAGTCGGTCCTGTATCGACAGTCTTCTTCGAGCCTCGAACCGGGCACCAGAGCGGCGAGGATCAATGGCTCGCTGATAAATACCCGGCGGGAGGTGCTGATGTCCGTCGCCCAGGGCTTCGGCGTCGCCGCGCCAACGGACTCCAACACACAGCTACTCAATGACATGATTTCAAGCCACGTCGTTGAGCAGGCGGCGAAAGAGCGAACGAGCGTCGTGCTGATCGATGATGCGGAAATGCTGGAGCCGCGCGCGATTGATGATTTACTCGATCTCGTAGACAGCAGTTCGCTGCATATCGTTTTCTTTGGCGAGGTTCGAATCGTACCTGCGGTCGAGCGCGCTGCTGCCAGATTTGCAATCGAATGGCAGGAAATACGACTTACCGGATTTGGCGAAGCCGACGCGCGCGACTACCTTGAATGGTGTTTCCAGCAGGCCCAGTACCGCGGTCGTTTGCCGTTTACCGACCAGCAGGTCAAAGAAGTCGTGAAACTATCTGAAGGGTTACCCGGCAGGATCAATCAGCTGGCCAACGTGCTGCTGGTCAAGCTGGAAACCGGTGGCAGTGATGACGGCAACTCGAAATTTCCCGGATTGCATAGAGCAATACTCTTCCTGGTTGTTGCTGTGCTGGGACTGACTTATCTGCTGTGGCGGCAAAACGAAGAAGCCGCGGAGCAGGCAAAGCTGGCCGTAGTGGCCAACCCGGTTGCACAGACGCTGCCGGCGCCGGCCAACAATGTGGCGCAGGAGACAGCAGATGAAGGCGCCGCAGAGGGAGTTGAAACAGCGCCTGTCGCTGACGAGCCAGCCGCTGCGCCGCAAGTTGCCGATGAGGCTGCTGGCAACGATGGCGCCAGGTCCGATGCGCACAGCGATGCTACGGACCTGCAGCCGAAGCCGGTGGCGCGATCCGCGCCGGAGCCAGTCACGCAAACCACACAATCAGAACCTGATCCGCCAGCGCCACCTCCCGCCCGGCCGCAGACGGACGCGGTGCAGCCGCAGCCGAGCCTCGGTGCAGAGGTGCAATTGACAGATGCTGTCCCGGCTTCTCGCGGCAGAGATGCAGCCTGGCTGCTGCGGCAACCGGTGAACGCCTTCACCTTACAGTTGCTCACGGTCTCAACACACGAACGTGCCGTGGCTTTTGTGAACGGACAGGAATACCCGGAACAATTTGCTGTTTACCGTCTGCAGCGCGACGGTCGTCTGCTGTTTGTCGTGGTTTATGGTCTGTTCGACTCGCGCGACGAAGCGCAGAGTGTCGCGGTGAACCTGCCGGAGTCGATCAGCAAAATCAGTCCCTGGGCGAGACCGCTCGGGCAAATTCAGGATGCTATCCGCACCACCGTGCAGTAGTGACATTGCGGGGATTCAGGGCAGTTGCGTTGAGCCCATGAGGTAGCGGTCGATCTCCCTGGCGGCCTCGCGGCCTTCATTGATTGCGCGCACCACCAGCGACTGGCCATGACGACAGTCTCCGGCCGCAAAGACTTTGTCTGTGTTGGTGCGATACTCGCCGTATACCGCGCGATAGTTGGATCGCTCGTCGCACTCGACACCCAGAGGGGTACAGAGCTGCTGTTCGGGACCGAGAAACCCCATCGACAGGAATACGAGATCAGCCGGCCATTCCCGTTCGCTGTTGGGAATATTTTCGAATCTGCCATCCGTCAATTCCACGTCCACCGTGCGCACGGCTTGTAGATTGCCGTTTTCGTCGCCGACGAATTCTGTCGAAGATATCGCATAGACTCGCGGATCGGCGCCAAATGTGTCGGCTGATTCTTCGTGGGAATACTCCGTGCGATAGATCTTCGGCCAGGTGGGCCAGGGATTGTCGCTCGCCCGCTCGGCAGGCGGCTCGGGAAACAGCTCGAAGTTG
>JAPUFN010000063.1 GCA_027293665.1 Gammaproteobacteria bacterium
TTCGCACCGATGAGCCTGGCGATTCAACAGGCGCTTGCGCCATTGCGATTTCGTCAGCGGCAGGCGAGACGGGGTTATAAATTCGGCAGCAGCGCTTGAGAGCGGACCACGGCCTGCGGCGTTCGACGTTGAAAACAATCAGCCGGACATATCACATCAGATCTTGAATTCACGAACATTGAGAACGCTTTCGATTGCGCAGATGTCGTCTATCAGTTCCGGTAACGGCTCGTCAGCCACATCGATCAGGTTGTAGGCCACATCACCCCGGCTCTTGTTGAGCATGTCGACCACGTTGATGGCTCGCTCCGCCAGCACAGACGTCATCTGGCCCAGCATGCCCGGCACGTTGTTGTTGGTGACGGCAAGCCGAAAACCACCTGTGGGCTCGAGGTAGACTTCGGGGTAGTTGACCGAATTGCGGATATTGCCAGTCTGCAGAAATTCGACGAGTTGATCGGCCGCCATAACGGCACAGTTCTCTTCGGCCTCTTCGGTACTCGCTCCGAGGTGCGGCGTGAGCCGAACTTGCGGATGATCGGTCAATCCGGGTACCGGGAAATCCGCGACGTAGAGATCCACCCGGCCATCGGCAAGCGCACCGATGAGTGCTTCAGTATCGACGATCGGTTGTCGGGCGAAATTCAACAGCACACTTCCCGGGCGGAACGAACGCAGGCTCTCTGCATTGATCAGGCCTCGGGTTTCCGGCAGCAGCGGCACGTGTAAGGTCACGAAATCGGCCCTGGAAAAAAGACTCGGCAGGTTCTCCATACGTTGCACTTCTGCCGGTAGGCGCCAGGCTGCATCCACCGAGATCGCCGGGTCGTAGCCGAGCACGTCCATGCCGAGATCGAGGGCTGCGCGTGCGACCAGGGAGCCGATCGCGCCGAGCCCCACCACGCCGAGGGATTTACCATACAATTCCCGGCCCTTGAACCGCTTCTTCTCCGCTTCGACGAGTCGATTGAGCTCTGCCTCATCGGTCACGCCCTTAAGGCTTCTAACGTATTCGATGCCGCCGACGAGATCGCGGGAGGCCAGCAGCAGTGCTGCGAGTACGAGTTCCTTCACCGAGTTGGCGTTCGCCCCGGGAGTGTTGAATACGACGATGCCCTGCTCCGTGCAGGACTCAACGGGCACGTTGTTTACTCCAGCGCCAGCCCGGGCAACCGCGAGCAGACTCGAGGTGAGATCAGTTGCAGCGAGCTTGTGGCTGCGCAGCAGGATTGCGTGGGGATCGCTGATTTCCGAGCCAACTTCGTAAGTGTCCCGTGAAAAGCGATCCAGGCCACGCACGGCAATCTGGTTGAATGTTCTAACCTTGTACATATGTTCTCGCATTGTCCTGTCCGGCGATTCTAGCCTCGCGCACCTTACACAGGCGAGCGCCTTTACGCATGTCTTGCCGCGCACGCGTCTTTAGTTCAGACCGTTTTTTTCTAAAGAGCGGCTTTGTGTATGGCGCCGGTCAGCAGCGCTACCGAATCAAGCACCGTGAACTGCGCGAGCCGCTCGCGCATCTGTGGCAATTGTTCGAATACGTCGTTGAGGGCAGCCAGCAGCACCGCAGCGTCAAGCCCTGCCTCGGCAACGCTTGCGCTGTATCCCAGCGATTGCGCGTAAGCCGCATTCTCAACCTGATCGCCACGGCTGACCGCAGGGCTCAAAGGAATGAGCAGATTCGGTTTGTGCAGACAGAGCAATTCGTAGAGCGTGTTCGCCCCGGCCCGGGAGATCACCACATCCGCCGCGGCCAGCATATCGCCCCAGCCTTCGTCGACGTATTCGAATTCCCGATAACCCGGGACCTCGACCCCACTGGCCTTTCCCGCACCACAGACATGTGCTACGTCGCAACGCTCGAGCAATTCCGTGAGAGCGTCGCGAACGACACGATTGATTGCATCTGCGCCAAGGCTTCCTCCGGTTACGACAAGCACGGGCTTGTCGCCGGAAAATCCAAGCAGCTCCAGACCGCGGTTAGCATTGCCGGCCGTCAACTGCTTGCGCACCGGTGTGCCAGTCAACAACAACTCACCCGAGAACCGCGTGTTTGCCACAATCGGTTCGGAGCCGGCGAAGTTGACACACAGCGTGCGAATGAATGGCAGAGCCAGGCGATTGGCAAGCCCGGGGGTAAGGTCTGATTCGTGAGCGACCACGGGCACCCGGCACAGCGCTGCCGCCAGCACCACCGGAAGGCTGACGAAACCGCCTTTGGAGAAAACGACATCGGGCCGGTCAGCCCGGATCAGTGCGACCGCTTGCAGAAAACCCTTCGCAACCCGGAAAACATCGAGCAGATTCTCCAGCGAGAAGTAACGGCGCAGCTTGCCCGCCGAAATCGCGTGATAACGAATTGCAAGATCCGCCAGCAACGCTGCCTCCAGGCCGCTGTCACTGCCCACGAAACTGACCTGCACGCCATCTTCGAGCAATCGTTGCATGACGGGGATTGCTGGAATCACATGCCCACCCGTACCGCCACCAGTGAAGAGTACTTTGTTCATCGCTGAGGATTTAAGCAACGCTTCACAACCGCAGAACTTCCTTGAGCAGCGGGATCGTGATTCGTCGCTGGGCAGACATCGCCGCGTTATCCACAGCATCCAACTGACCCAGAAGATCCGGTAATCGACGCACCGAACGGGCAAGCCAGAAGTCGATCACAGCCGTCTCGAGAGCCAGACCCTTACGCTGCGCCACCTGCCGAAGCACCACCGCGAGACCCTGATCATCCAGTGCTGCGATGCGGTATGAAGCGAGCGAGCGCATCCTCGAAGCGAGGTCCGCCAGCACAAAATTCAGGCTACCTGCGGCAGCCGATGCGCTGACGAGCAGCCGACCGCCGCTACTCAACTGGCCTTCATAAAGACTGATCAGGGCTGCTTCGAGCCGTCGGTCGTCGAGCCACTCATGAATGTCGTCTACGGCAATTAATTCGGCTGACAAGCCATCCAACGCAAGCGGCTCGCGATCAAAAAGTGCCAACGGGAGATACACCGCCGTCAGATCGTTTGCCTGCGCTGCCTGACAAGCCGCCTGTAAAAGATGACTCCGGCCGCTGCCCGTATCTCCCCACAACCACATGCCGGCAAAACCGGCAACGACCGACAACTCCCCGAGCCGTTCAACAATTTCCACGTTCGCCGCTGCGTGATAGTTGTCAAAGTCACACAGTTCGTTGATGCGCAGATCAATCGTCAGCTGCGACGGTCCACTCATGATGTGCGCCTGAAGTTGCGCCAGGCCCTGTTGCCCCACGTCACCACATAATCCAGACCAGACGCGATCCCCAATACCGCGAGAATATAAAAGCAGTACGGATTGACGAGCACGCCGGCGACTTCGCTGAAAATTGGAAAACCACACAATGAGAGGAGCAACAACAACAGCGTCACGATCTGCATTGCCGTGTTGGTTTTGCTGATGAACGTCGGGGAAAACGCTATCGGTTCGAACAACAGTCGGTAAATGCCCGCCCCCGTCATGATAATCGCGTCACGGCCAACTACGATTGCGGCAACCCAGATTGGAATATGGCCCTGCAGCGTAAACACGATGAGCAGCACGGCAACCAGCAGCTTGTCGGCGACCGGATCCATTGCCGCCCCAAAACTGCTGCGCCAGTCAAAGCGGCGGGCGAGCCAACCGTCGAGCGCATCGCTTGCTCCGGCAACGGACATCATCACGAGCGAAGACACATACATTTCACGCCACAGCAGGATTGCCGTAGGCAGCACGAGGAGAATTCTCACTATCGTGATGACGTTGGGTATCTGCGCAACCCTCATTATCGTCATCTGCGGCGCCAGACGAGCCGCAGATCAGCCTGCCCGGTAATCGCCAGCCGATCGTTGAACAACCGGCGATCGGCCTGTAAAAGACCAAGCAACTGCTCGGGTGCTGCGCGCGTGCTCAGCAGCAAACTCAATCGCGTCCCCTGCAGTTGCGCCACGCCAACCGAATCGACGAACTCGAGACTCTCGAGATACTGCAGCAGCTCTCCGTAATCTGCCGGGGTTCGAATGCCATCGATCGAAACCTGCAGCTCTCTCGTCTCTCGCCCCAGCACGGCGGAGCGTGCGGCTAGTTCATCGGCAAGAACATCGACCACCGCGACCGCCTGGTCGAGCAGGTCGCCTTCGCTGCCGTGCCACGGAATCACCCGGCCCTCGAGCCAGAATTCCCAGTCGCTGAGCCATTGCCCGGATTCTGCGATCTCGGCGCGGCCAACGAGCACGACTTCCGCACCATAGCGCTTTGATGCCGGTTCCAGCACCTGGGACAAACGCCCCCAGACCGCTGCAGGTGTCACCTGCAGCTGGTCCTGCAGATCCAGCAGCGGCAGAAGCAATGGAATACCTCGGATCTTAGCTTGATTGTTCATGGCATCGACGATGATCGATTCACCGGTCGCGCCCAGCAGCGA
This sequence comes from Gammaproteobacteria bacterium, assembly GCA_027293665.1. Lineage (GTDB taxonomy): Bacteria > Pseudomonadota > Gammaproteobacteria > Pseudomonadales > Azotimanducaceae > SZUA-309. The sequence continues at coordinate 4,436 of JAPUFN010000063.1, forward strand.
GCGCGTAACACCATCCTCCACTACCACCCAGGCAATGACCCGCCGCCGCGACGATCGCCAGATCGGCAGATCCGCCGCCTTGACGAGTTCGAGCAGAGGCACCGAATCGAACTGAATCACAAGCTCAAGCCCTGCCTCCGTCTGGCCTGCGACAAAACGAAATTCGTTGTAGTAGGACTCTGGTGACTGCAACGCTGCGGTGACTTCCGGCGTGCGCGGAACATGGGCAAGTCCGGTCAATCGGGTGAGCGCGATGAGCAGGGCTTTGCTCGACGCGCTTTTTCGTTCCTGCCGCGACTGGCTCTCCACCGGAATCGAGACTTCGTAGAGCCACGACAGCACAACTGCCGCCCGCAAATCGCCGCACCACGCAAGGCTGACCAACAGCATCGACAACAAAGACAATCTGACCTGCAAGGGAACTTCCTTAAGAACAATCCGCCGCAAGTTTAACCAATTCGTTTTATCAGGTCTGGTACACTCTCACGCCCTCTCAATAGATGACAGACGAGCATTGACCAAGGGTCTGACCTACCGCGATGCTGGCGTCGATATCGATGCTGGCAGTGAACTCGTCAAACGCATCGGACCTGCCTGCAAGGCCACACACCGACCTGAACTGCTCGGAGCCATAGGTGGCTTTGCTGCCCTCGCGGAACTGCCCGATCGCTATCGACAGCCCGTGCTGGTTACCGGCACAGACGGTGTGGGGACCAAGCTCAAACTCGCAATCGACCACGATCACCACGACAGTGTCGGCCAGGACCTGGTCGCGATGTGCGTCAACGACGTTCTGGTCACCGGTGCTGAGCCTTTCCTCTTTCTCGACTACTATGCCAGCGGCAAACTCGACGTCGACATCGCCGAGCGCGTCGTCAAAGGCATTGCTTATGGCTGCGAGCTCGCCGGCTGCGCGCTCGTCGGTGGAGAGACGGCTGAAATGCCTGGATTTTACTCGGCCGGTGACTATGACCTGGCCGGCTTCTGTGTCGGCGTCGTGGAGAAAGATGAAATCGTTACCGGTGCTGAACTCGCCATCGGCGACAGCCTGATCGGCCTGTCGAGCAGTGGCCCGCACGCTAACGGTTACTCGCTAATCCGCCGTATCCTCAGCGATTCCGGCGTCGAGCTTAAGCCCACTCTCCTGGCGCAACTGCTCGCACCGACCCGCATCTATGCCAGCGCAATTGCACAGCTGCACGGCTCCATGGCAATTGGCGGCATGGCCCACATCACCGGCGGCGGATTGCTGGAGAACCTGCCCCGCATGTTCAGCACGACCGGGCTTGCAGCGCTAATTGATCCCGACAGCTGGCAGCGGCCGGAAATATTCAGCTGGCTGCAGCAGGCGGGGAATGTCGCGGAGACCGAAATGTTGCGCACTTTTAATTGCGGCATCGGCTACATCGTCTGCGTGCCCGCAAACCAGGCGGATTCCGCTGTCGATTGTCTGACCGGGGCCGGTGAACAAGCGCAGGTCATCGGCGAGCTCGTCGCTCACGATCACATCCCGCAGGCAGATCAGCTGCTGATTGCCTAGCAGCCGGCAAGCGCTCGACCGGACTGCCGGGCACACGTCTTCTAGGGCCGCGGCAGAGTCACGCCCCGTTGTCCCTGATATTTTCCCCCGCGATCTTTGTAGGTAACTTCACAGCGCTCATCTGACTGGAAGAACAACATCTGCGCGACCCCTTCGTTGGCGTAGATCTTCGCCGGCAGGTTGGTCGTGTTGGAAAACTCTAACGTCACGTGGCCTTCCCATTCCGGCTCCAGCGGAGTGACATTCACGATGATGCCACAGCGGGCGTAGGTGGATTTACCCAGACAGATTGTCAGCACATCCTCGGGAATCCGGAAATATTCCACCGTGCTCGCCAGCGCAAATGAGTTCGGCGGGATAATGCAGACGTCACCGGCGATATCGACAAAGCTGCGCTCATCGAACGACTTGGGATCAACGATCGCCGAATAGATATTGGTGAACACTTTGAAGTCCGCAGCACAGCGCACGTCGTAGCCGTAGCTGGACGTGCCGTATGAGATCAGCTTTTCATCGCCCGAATAACGAACCTGTTCCGGCTCGAAAGGCTCGATCATGCCATGGGCTGCCATCTCGCGGATCCAGCGATCGGATTTGATAGTCATGCGTCGTTAAGGTCCTGTGTGTCTTTGATTGGTAGTTGCTTAGTCGGTCGCCGATTCAGTCATCGGCGATACTGATCTGGGGTGCTTGCGCATCCAACGCCCACAACCGCGCCGCAAGATGGCGCGCAGCGTCCCGGTAAATCAGTGCAAGTTCGCTTTCAGGATCGGTCTGTACGGTAGGTACGCCGCCGTCTGCCTGTTCGCGAATTTCCATTGCCAGGGGAAGTCGGCCGAGCAGTGCTGCGCCAAATTCCGCGGCAATCTTTGCGCCACCACCACTGCCAAAAATGTCGCTCGCCTCGCCGCAGTGGGGGCAGAGGAAGGTGCTCATATTCTCGACGATTCCGAGCACCGGAATATCCACCTTGCGGAACATCTCGATGCCCTTCTTGGCGTCCAGCAGTGCTATGTCCTGTGGCGTAGTGACGATCACGGCACCGGAGACCGGTACTTTTTGTGACAGCGTCAGTTGAATGTCACCCGTGCCGGGGGGCATGTCGACGATCAGGTAGTCGAGATCCTCCCACAGTGTCTGCCCGATCAGCTGCTGCAACGCACCCGATACCATGGGTCCACGCCAGACCATGGGCGTGCTTTCAGTGATCAGGAAGCTCATGGACATCGCCTGAATGCCATGTGCTTTCAACGGCACGAATTTCTGCTCGTCCTTGACCTCGGGCCGCTGACCCTCCGGTACACCCAGCATCATGCCCTGGCTCGGGCCATAGATGTCAGCATCCAAAAGGCCGACCTTCGCCCCTTCCTTATCCAGTGCCAGCGCCAGATTGACCGCTGTGGTGGATTTTCCAACTCCGCCTTTGCCGGAAGCCACCGCGATGATGTGTTTTACCTGCTCGAAGCCGCGGCCGGGCGGCGGGCTGAAGCGCAGGTCCAACGCAAGATCCGCCGTGCCCAGAAATTCGCCGAGCGCAGATTCATAGTCCGCTACGGCGCCGAGCGCGGGATACCCAAGCGTCACCGTCAGCTTATTACCGCTGGAGAGTATGCGTGCGCCAAGATCACCCCAGCTGGTGCCGAGGTACGGGTCTGGAAAAGCTGCAATCTTCATCGATTCTGTTCGAATTCCATCCGGCTCATGCACCGGTTGTACGCGCCCGTCATTCGAGACGGATTTGTGTCCGTTCGAGCGAAATTTGGAGAGCGCGCATTATAGGTGAGTTGCGGTTATAGTCGCGCTTTTTTCGCGAGCAACCGCGTAGATGTCAAGACGCATTCTAGTTACCAGCGCCTTGCCGAATGCCAATGGCGCGATCCACATCGGCCATCTCCTCGAGCACATCCAGACCGACATCTGGGTGCGTTACCAAAGACTATGTGGCCACAAAGTGGTCTATGTCTGTGCCGACGACACCCACGGCACGGCAACGATGCTGAAAGCAGAGGAGGAAGGCACCACGCCCGAAATCCTCATCGAGCGAATTCGCCAGGAACACATCGCCGACTTCCGGCGCTTCTACGTGGAGCATGACAATTTTCATTCGACCCACTCCGAAGAGAATCGCGTTCTCAGCGAACTGATCTACGAGCGATTACACAAGCGCGGTTTGATCTTCACGACCAAGGTGGAGCAGTTGTTCGACGCCGAGCGGAACATGTTTCTGGCGGACCGCTTCGTCAAAGGCGAATGTCCTCGCTGCGGCGCGGATGATCAGTACGGTGATAACTGTGAGGTGTGTGGCGCCACCTACGACGCAACAGATCTGCTGAACCCGCGTTCCCTGATCTCCGGCACGGCGCCGCAGCTGCGGGAGTCCGAGCATTACTTTTTTGATCTGCCGCAATACAGCGAGATGCTCAAGGACTGGACGACGAGCGGCACGATTGCGCCGCAGGTCGCAAACAAACTGAGCGAATGGCTCGACAGTGGGCTCAAGGCGTGGGATATCTCCCGCGATGCGCCTTACTTCGGATTTCTCATCCCCGGCACGACAGATAAATATTTTTATGTCTGGATGGATGCGCCGATCGGTTACATGGCAAGCCTGCAGAATTACATCGACAAGCACAATGAGGTGACGTTCGACGAGTTCTGGGCGCCACAGAACGAAAGCGAAGTTCACCATTTCATCGGCAAGGACATTATCAATTTCCACGCGTTGTTCTGGCCGGCGGTACTCGACGGCGCGGGTTTCAGGAAACCCACTCGAATCCACACGCATGGTTTCATCACCGTCGATGGTAGAAAAATGTCTAAATCGCGTGGCACCTCAATTGATGCTGCGACCTACCTGGATTTTCTGGAGCCTGAATATCTACGCTACTACTACGCAACGAAACTGAACGGCACAGTCGATGATGCGGATATCAATTTCGACGACTTCGTACAAAGAGTTAACTCGGATCTCGTCGGCAAAGTCGTCAATATCGCCAGTCGTTGCGCCGGATTCATCACCAAACAGTTTGACGGCAAGCTCGCGGCTGCCCTGGATGATGAGGAGCTATGGTCGCGGTTCATGCAGGCACAAGATGCCATCGGTGAATGGTATGAGGCCGGAGACACGAGCAAAGCAATGCGCGAAATCTGTGCGCTTGCGGACCTCGCTAATCAGTACATCGCGCAGAATCCGCCCTGGGTCCTGATCAAAGAAGAAGGCAAACGCGACCGTGCGCAGAGCGTTTGCAGCATGGGCATAAACCTCTTTCGAGTTCTCATGATTTTCCTCAAACCGGTTCTGCCAAAGCTGGCCGCCGACAGCGAAGCCTTTTTGAGGGTAAAGCCACTGATTTGGAGTGATGTCCCCACGCCACTGCTCAACCATGAGATCGCCAAATACGAACCACTGTTCACCCGGCTGGAGCGCAAGACGATCGACAAGCTGGTCGCAGCTTCCGTAGTTGACGAAAAAGTTGTCGAAAAAGTTGCCGAAGAAGAATCAGCGACAGCCGCAACCGATCACATCAGCATTGACGACTTCAACAAAGTCGAACTCAGGGTGGCAAAGATCATCAAGGCGGAACCCGTGGCGGGAGCCGACAAGCTGTTGCAACTCACGCTCGACGTTGGCGATCACCAGCGCTGCGTCTTTGCGGGCATCAAAGCTGCGTACGATCCAGCATCACTCATCGGGCGCCTGACCGTGGTTGTGGCAAATCTCGCGCCGCGAAAAATGCGCTTCGGTATCTCAGAGGGAATGGTGCTGGCCGCCGGACCCGGCGCTGCGGAGATCTTCCTGTTGAGCCCGGACGAAGGTGCACAACCGGGCATGATCGTGAGCTGATCCGACCATGGCAGAACTGGCTCTCATCCTGCTCGGTGCCCTGCTGGTCAACAACTTCGTCCTCGC
>JAPUFN010000064.1 GCA_027293665.1 Gammaproteobacteria bacterium
CGCTTTTAAGGACCTGCATGACGACAGAGTTTGATTCCGTAGAAGATGCGATCGCCGCGATAAAAGAAGGCCATATGGTCGTCGTCGTGGACGACGATGATCGGGAAAATGAAGGCGATCTGATCATGGCTGCCAGTAAGGCGACGTCTGAACAGGTTGCATTCATGATCCGCCATACGAGCGGCATTCTCTGTACACCCATACACGAAGATCAGGCAGCTAAACTTCGCCTGGATCCGATGGTCGCGCGCAACGATGCGCCCATGAGTACGGCGTTTACGGTTTCAATTGACTACAAACGCGGCTTGACCACGGGAATTTCCGCTGAAGAGCGGGCAGCGACCGTGCAGGCGCTGACGACGAGCAACGTGGCGGCCGAGGATTTTGTCCGGCCGGGTCACATTTTTCCATTGGTTGCGCGCCGTGGGGGGGTGCTTGTGCGGTCCGGCCACACTGAAGCAGGCATCGATCTGTCAACGCTGGCCGGCTGCCCACCCGTGAGTCTGCTTGCGGAGCTGGTGAATGACGATGGTACGGTGCAGCGTCTGCCGCAATTGATCGAATTTGCGAAAGTCCATGATCTCAGGATCATCTCCATCGCCGACTTGATTGCCTATCGCCAGACCCGTGAGCAACTGGTCGAGCGAACGATGGAATTTTCGATTAACACGCGCATCGGACCGGCTAAAGCCTATGCCTACAAGACGAAGTTCGAAGATGCAGAACACATTGCTCTGGTGTTTGGTGAAATCAGTGGCTCGATGCCGGTGCGAATCCATCGCGAGAAGCTCATCGATGACATCTTCGGTCCGCAGACCAGCCACACTGAAAGTCTGCTCGACGTGTCGCTGGATAGAATCGCCAAGCTCGGTGGCGGCGTCCTGATTTATCTGCGCTCGGGCTTCGTCGGCGTGCCGCTGGAAAAGCTCAGTGACCAGAGCAAAGAAGAGTCGCGGCGCGCCGAGTGGCTCGAGATTGGAGTTGGCGCGCAGATCCTGCGCGACCTCGGTATAACGAAAATCCGTCTCATCGCCGGCCGCGAGGTCGACTATGTGGGGGTTGAAGGTTTTGGCCTCACTTTAGAATCGACCGAACTGCTGAACGACTGAAGGAATCTGTTACCCTCGTGCGTTAACTGCGTCCGTTAACTGCGATAGTGGAATCCTGCAGCGCTGGAGCATGGTCCGACGTAGACGATTCTGACATCCGCCGTGCGCTTCCCGCACTGCTGACATTTCAGGCGCAGGCGCACGTCATCAACCGTAGTCTTGGGACCCAACTGGTCTGTCAGCTTTTTCATGCAGACGGATGTCATTCGCTCGCAGTCTGCACACACGGCGTAGAGTTGAAAGCAGCGGATCAGCTCGGAGAGGAGAGGCATACTGTATATATATACAGTAAATTCATTTAATTGCGAACCTCTGATTCACGGGATCATGGATGGGTGGAGCGGATGAAACCGCTGGCCATTACGTTGGGGGATCCTGCCGGTATTGGCCCTGAGGTGTTGGCAAAAGTGCTCGCCGCTGACGTGCTCGACTCGCCCGTCACACTCATCGGCAGCCGCTGGGCGCTCGAGTCTGGTGCGGCAGCAGCACAAGTGCAGCTGCCAGACGTGCCGACGATCGGTGGACCCGAAATGCAGGTTACGCCAATAGCATTAGTCGATGTCGACGCAGCGCCTGAATTTGCAGGCAATGGATTCGAATTCGGTAAAGTAGCGGCCCAGTGTGGCCTTCTTGCCGTACGAGCGGTTGAACGTGCCACGCAATACTGCATGCAAGGTGTAGTTGAGGCGATGGTGACCTGTCCGATTAACAAGGAAGCCATACATGCTGCGGGATTCGTCGATGACATCGGTCACCAGGAAATTCTGGCACGCCTGACCGGCGCGCGATTGACGGCAACCATGCTGATGACCCCCGGGTTGCGTGTCGTGCACCTGTCGACTCATAAATCACTCATCGAGGCTGCCCGCTACGTCACTCGGGAAAATGTGCTCGAGAAACTCAGACTTACCAGCCGGACGCTCGAACACTGGGGGCTGCCGCAAGCAAGGATTGCGGTTGCGGCACTCAATCCGCACGGCGGCGAGGGTGGTCTGCTTGGTCGTGAGGAAATCGAAGAAATCGCTCCCGCACTCGACGATGCAACGAACGAAGGCTTAAACGTAACCGGCCCGATCCCGGCAGATTCGATCTTCACTCGAGCCATTGCCGGCGAGTTCGACGTCGTGCTGGCGCTCTACCATGATCAGGGCCACATCGCCATCAAGGTCCACGATTTTCACGCGAGCACGACCGCGACCATGGGCATCCCGTTCATTCGAACATCCGTGGATCATGGCACAGCGTTCGACATAGCGGGTCAGGGCGTCGCGGACGATCGCGGTTTGCGCGCCGCCATCGCTGCAGCACGAGCGCTCGTGGCAGGTCAGCTTGCACGGCTCTAGGCGGCTGGTGCAAACTGCACTGCTCGACTATTCAGACAACCATTGAGGGGGATGCAATGAAGGCAGCGGTTTTCCGTGAAGTGAACACACCAATGGAAGTCGAAGAGATCGATGTTTCCAAACCAGGGCCACGTGAGGTGCTCATACGCACTGCCGCCGCCGGGGTCTGCCATAGCGATCTGCATTTTTTTAACGGCACTTATCCTGGCCAGACGCCCATGGTGCTCGGCCATGAGAGCGCAGGAATAGTTGAACAGGTTGGTGATGATGTGCATTACGTGCAACCTGGCGACCATGTCATCACCTGCCTTTCGGTCTTCTGCGGTCATTGTGAGTACTGTCTGACAGGTCACATGTCACTGTGCCAGGAGCCGGAAACGCGGCGCGATCGCGATCAGGAGCCGCGCATTTCCCAAAATGGCGATGTGGTTCAACAGTTTGCAAACCTCGGCTCCTTTGCCGAGTACATGCTCGTGCACGAGCACGCAGTCGCGAAAATTCGCGAAGACATGCCGCTGGATCGGGCGGCGTTGATCGGTTGTGGGGTGACGACGGGTGTTGGCGCCGTCATTCATACTGCCAAGATCGAGCCCGGAAGCACGGTGGCCGTGATCGGTTGTGGTGGCGTGGGTCTTTCGTGCATCAACGGTGCTGCGCTTGCTGGCGCCAGCCGGGTGATAGCGGTCGACATGGTGCCCTCGAAGCTGGATCTCGCGCGCAAATTCGGTGCCACAGATGTTGTCAACGCTGGTGATGGTGACCCGATAGAGGCCGTGAAGGAGATCTCCGGCGGTGGCGTGCACTATTCCTTCGAAGCGATCGGCCTGAAAGTTACGGCAGAACAGTCGTTCAATATGCTGCGCAATGGCGGTACTGCAACGATCATCGGCATGATTCCACCCGGGGATATGGTTTCGCTGCACGGTCCGGACTTTCTCTTTGAGAAGAAAATCCAGGGCTCGTTCATGGGCTCGAACCGGTTCCGGGTCGATATGCCGCGTTACGTCGAACTCTACATGCAGGGCAAGCTGCATCTCGATGACATGGTGTCCGGCCACATCAAGTTGAGCGACATCAACGACGCCATGGCGCAGTTGGAAACCGGCGAGATTGCACGTAACGTCATCATGTTCGATTAGCCGTGCGCTGGCTGACTTTTATCCATGAGAGCCGGGAAAGCTTCGGTTATGTAACGTCCGACGGACAGGGCATCGTAGATGTCGGTGCGCGCGGCATCTACCCTGATCTCAAGGCGATGATTACAGCGGATGAGTTGTCTGAGACGGCTCGACTACTGGGCGATGAGGCGGATGTTGCGCTCGCTGAGATCGAGTATCTGCCGACCATTCCCAATCCGAGCAAAATTCTATGTGTCGGGCTCAATTACAAAGCCCATCAGGAAGAAACCGGCCGCGGTGGCGAGGGCTTCCCGACCATCTTTGTGCGCTTCGCCAACGCACAGATGGGTCACGAGCAACCCATGATCCGGCCGCTGGAGTCGCAGACACTCGATTTCGAGGGTGAAATTGCGCTGATCATCGGCCGCTCCGGGCGTCGGATCGCTCGGCAAGATGCACTCTCCCACGTGGCCGGATTCGGCATCTACAACGATGGCAGCGTGCGTGAGTACCAGCGCCAGACTTCGCAGTTCA
>JAPUFN010000065.1 GCA_027293665.1 Gammaproteobacteria bacterium
TTCATAATGATGAAAGTGTCAGCGACCGACGGGGGCACTGCGTCAGTGGCTATGTCTGCTGTGCCGATCTTGGAAAACACATGCAGCACCTCCGGCAGCGCCTTGATATGCTCTTCCAGAATGCTTTGCATAGACAAAGCCTGGCTCAGACTGGTTCCTGGAATGCGCAACGCATGCATCGCCACGTCGCCTTCATCCAGCGTCGGCAGGAATTCAGCACCGAGCTTTGTTGCGAGCATGCCGGCACCGACCAACAGCAAGGCGGCGATTGCGACCACCAGGACGCGAGCCCGCAGCGCGAGCAACAACAGTGGTCTATATCCACGGTGCGCCATCGCCATCAGCCAATTGTCACGTTCCTGCACCTTTCCCGATACGAAGGTTGCAACTGCTGCCGGCACAAAGGTCACCGAAAGCAGCAGCGCGGACAGCAGCGCCCCGCTCACGGTCAACGCCATTGGCCGAAACATTTTTCCCTCAACGCCGGTCAAGGTGAGAATCGGTAGATACACGATAATAATGATTACGATGCCGAAGATGCTGGGTTTCAGCACCTCGCGAGTAGCGGCCCGGGTAACCTTGAGCCGCTCCTTAAAAGGCAGCAAGCCGCCACGTTCTCGTTGAGCGATTGCGAGTTGCCGCAGACAGTTTTCGACGATAATTACAGCGCCATCGACAATCAGGCCGAAGTCGAGCGCACCGAGGCTCATCAAGTTGCCGGAGATGCCAGACTCGACCATGCCGGTGATGGTCATCAGCATTGCCAGCGGGATTACGGCTGCAGTGACGAGAGCACCACGCCAGTTGCCGAGCATCGCGAATAACACGACGATAACGAGCAACGCACCAGCCGCCAGATTCTCCTGCACTGTGTTGATGGTCTGTTCAACGAGATGAGAGCGGCTGTACAGCGCCTCAACAATCACTCCTTCTGGCAGCGAGGATTGAATCTCTGCAAGTTTCTGCTCAACCGCACGGGCCACGGTGCGGCTGTTCTCACCGATGAGCATGAACGCAGTGCCGAGCACAACCTCGCGGCCATTCTGCATGGCTGCCCCGTTTCGCAATGCGTGTCCGAGCGAAACCGTTGCCACGTCGCGGACATAAATGGGTACGCCTGATCGGGAGCCCACAACGATGTCGGCTAGGTCGGCGAGCCCGGTCACTTGTCCTGGCGAGCGCACCAAATATTGCGAGCCAGAGTGCTCGATGTAGCCAGCGCCGACGTTGCTGTTGTTGTCCTTAAGGGCAGCAACCAGGTCGTCGAGTGACAGGCCGTAAGCAAGCAGTTTCTCCGGTATTGGCGCAACCAAAAATTGTTTGGTGTAGCCGCCAACCGTGTTGATCTCGACCACACCCGGTGTTTGCCGAAGCTGCGGTCGTATTATCCAGTCCTGAACCTCGCGCAGATGCATCGGATCGTGTTCGGCGCCCGGTGCTGATGAGACCGTGTACATGAAGATCTCGCCAAGCCCGGTCGCGATGGGTCCGGGCTCCGGTTCCAGACCCTCCGGCAATTGTCCGCGCGCCTGTGCAAGGCGCTCATTGATGAGTTGCCGTGCAAAATAGATATCCGTTCCTTCTGCAAAAACGGCAGTCACTTGCGACAGTCCATAGCGCGACACAGAGCGCGTGTAATCCAGGCGTGGCAGTCCGGCGAGGGCGGTTTCAATCGGAAACGTAATGCGGCTCTCGGTCTCTAACGGCGAGAAGCCGGGTGCCTCGGTGTTGATCTGAACCTGGACGTTGGTAATGTCTGGTACCGCATCAATCGGCAGATACTGATAGTTGTATATTCCAAGACCGCCGACTGCGATCGCTGCGGTCAGTACCAGTGCACGACGCCGTAATGCGATATCGATGATTTTCTCGAGCATGAGGGTCGTTCCCCTAGTGGTCGTGACTGGCGCCGGACTTTTCGATGTCGGCTTTCACAAGAAATGAATTCTCAGTCACATACGTCGTCCCCGGTTCGAGCCCGCCAAGTACCTGGACAAACTCTCCATCGCGTCGGCCCAGATCCAGCATGCGGACTTCATAGGTGTCACCAACCCGTGCATAGACCACCGTAAAATCACGAAATGATTGCAATCCACTTTCACGCACCTGCAGCGACACATCGTGTTCGGCGATAACGGCCACCCCTCGTACGAACTGCCCGGGTCGCCAGGTCGAATCCATATCGTTCAACAGCACGCGCGCCGTGGCTGCCCGACTGCTGGCATCGAGTGTCGGCAGAATACGTTCGATCGTCCCGGAAAATGCAGTTGCGTCGTCCACAATCGTGGAAACCCGGACAGTCTGCCCCACTGCGACGCGATCAATATTGCGCGTGTGTATTTTGAAATCGGCAACCAGCCGGGATAAATCGGCGATAACGTACAGCGGTCTGTCGCTCGATGCACTGCCGACCGATGCATTCCGCTCGATGACCGTGCCGTTTTGCGGCGCCGTCACAACATAGGTTTGCAGACTCTCGTTCGATTGCACGCGCGCCAGTTCGTCGCCTTCTCGCACGCTGTCGCCAATGGTCTTTCGCAAAGCCTGGACGAGGCCTGGAAAACGACCATGGACTTCCGTCACTGCATCCGGGTGGGGGAGTACGGTCCCCTGCAGCTCAATCGTCTCGCGAATCTGCCCGTTAGTGGCCTGTTCAACCTGAATGCCCATCGCGTTGGCAATCTCAGGCTCAATCTGAGTGCGTCCTTCGTAGGATTCATAATGCCATTGAAACCGGCCACCGGAATGCCTGGCCGATACCGACACGTCGAATGAGTGAGGCTCAAGAACCACGGCATCGCCACGAAGGAAGTCGCCTTGTGCGGAAAAATTGAATGGGTCGACCTGGTTGCCCAGTCGGCCCAACTCAATCGACAGTTCGACAGAATTCGGCGCGATTGCCTGGTCACTCTTAAAGGGATAGACACGAAACTCGGGCGGCACGCCAGTTTCGAATATGGTGATTTCGAGAGAAAAATCTCCGCTCCGAAGCAGCTGCCCATTGTGCGGGCCACGTTCAAAATCTTGCTCGTCCTGCGCCGTGGCGCCGTGGCTATCAGCACTGCCTGAGTCCTGTCGATTGCCGCAACCGGCCAGCGAAGACGTCAGTCCAGAAACTACCGCCAGGCAAATAAAACTGAATCGAAAGCTGCGCGTCATGGTGTGACTCCTGTTACGGGTGCAAGCCACAATGAGCCGCCGCCGGTCAATCGTTCTATGTCGATCAGGTAGAGATGGTGGTTATTGCATGCATCCAGCCTGGCGGCGCGTGCCGCCAGAAGCTCGGCCTGTGCGGTTACCAGTTCCAGGTGAGAAAAGCGGCCAACCCGATAACCATCTTCAATGTCGTGCAGAATGGTTTCGGCCCGCGGCAGAATTTCCTTGTCAAACAAGGTCACTTCTGTATTCGTGTGCAGCAGCTCCTGGTAAAGCTCGTAAAGCGTCGCGCGAATACCCAGCCGCTCATGCTGCTCTTCGAATGCCGACTTTTGACTCAGGGCATTGGCGCGGCGCAAGGCCGGTGCTGCCCGGGAGGGTGAGCCGATGGGTACCGACACACCGAACACCAGGGCCTGGTCGTCCAGCAACTCGAAGCGGCGAACTCCGGCGGACAATGTCCAATCGGGTCGCCGGCGTGCAATGGCTAACTGTGCCCGTGCTTCCTGAACCCGTCTTTCAGAAGCAAAACGAACAAGATCCGGATTGCGGTCCAGATCCGCCGCAACCATTTCAAATGGTGCTAGCTCTGCCAATCTACAAAGCGCCGCGTCCGCCGTCCCGAACGTCGGTGTTGAATCGCCCCAGGTCGCCGCCAGCACCACTCGCGCCGCCTGCAACTCGTGTTCGGCGTCCTCCAGTCGCAGCCCCGCATTGGCCACACGAATCTCAGTTCGTAAACGCTCAACCGCAGGCGCTGC
>JAPUFN010000066.1 GCA_027293665.1 Gammaproteobacteria bacterium
ATCTATCACGACAGCCCTGCGGAAGAACTCGATGCGCTACTGAAAGATGCGGCTAGGTTGCGCAAAAAAAGAGACGCCGCCGAGCAGGCCTGGTTGCGCAGCAGCGAAAAACTCGAGCAACTTCAGCGATCCTGACGACGCATCCATTGGGTCAGTCCTCGTCGTAAACGAAACACCCGCTGACCCGCCATGCCATAGAGGGGGCACGGCGGACACGCGTATCCCATTCGAACGTTCGTTTCGCTACACTGGCCGGCATGGTCAGTCGCATCCAGTCCAAAGCTCTGCTCCACGCACAGCTCGCCAGCGTTTTTCAGGCCCGCGGCTTCGAAGGTGCCACGCTCAACGAGCTTGCGGCCGCCGCAGGCCTCGGCAAAGCCAGCCTTTACCACCACTTTCCTGGAGGCAAGGCGGAGATGGCGGCCGTCCTGCTCCGCGACGCGGTGGCACAGTTGGAAAAAGGCGCGTTCGCCAAACTCAACGGCACTCAGCCGCCGCAGGAACGCCTGCAACGCTTCGTGGATAGCTTCAGCGATTACGTCGACGGCGGCGAAAGCCACTGTTTCATTGCAGTGCTCGCCCAGGGCAGCACCGCCAAAGCACATAAAAAGCTCATCGCCCAGCAGTACGATGACTGGTTGCGCCATCTCGCGACCGTATTTGAACAGACTGGAGATAAGCCCAAACGGGCGCAGCGCGCCGCGGCAAAATTGCTCGCCGACCTGTACGGTTTTCTGCTGGTCGCAAAGCTCTGCTCGGACAGCAAACACTTCCGCCAGGGTGTCAAACGCCTGAAGAAAGAACTCGCCTGAGCGGCATCCGGGTCGGGTTCAGCGCAACAACGTGTGCAGCCGCCCGACCCATTGGAGGAGTCGATGCGGAGTGTGGGCGCGGCGCCAGGTCGATGCGGCAAACTTGTTCGCCTCCGCCAACGTCGGATAGATGTGGATCGTTGCCATGATCTGCTTGAGGCCAATACCGTGCGTCATCGCGAGAATAAACTCGCTGATCAGTTCCCCGGCATGCGCCCCAACGATGGTAACGCCAAGAATTTTGTCCTTCCCGGGCACCACCAGCACCTTGACCCAGCCGCGTGTATTGCCTTCGGTGATGGCGCGATCGAGATCGTCGAGTTCATAGCGGACGACCTCCACTGCCACGCCCTGGGCCCGGGCATCTGACTCGGAGAGCCCCACGCGGGCGATCTCCGGATCGGTGTAGGTTGCCCATGGCACCACGGCGTAGTTCACTTTGAATTTCCACAAGCGCCCGAAAAGTGCATTTACGGAGGCATACCAGGCCTGATGTGCCGCCATATGCGTGAACTGATAGGGACCAATGACGTCGCCGCACGCGAAGACATTGTGACAACGCGTCCGCAGATAGTGATCCACGCCGATAGTGCCGTTTGCATTGCGTTGGATGCCTAACTGCTCGAGTCCCAGGGCGCCGGTTTGCGCAGCCCGACCAACGGCGACCAGTATCCGATCGAAGCCAATCCGGCTCTCCCCAGTGGCCGTCTCCGCCAGCAGTTCGCCTGCGAAAACTTCCTTCGCTCTGTGACCAAGCCGCACATCGACGCCTTCGCCGCGCAGTACCTCGGCGAGAAATTCCGCAACATCCGCATCCTCCCGCGGCAACAGGCGCGACTCCATATCGATCAACGTCACGTGCGATCCCAGCCGGGCGAAGCTCTGCGCCAGTTCACAACCGATGGGCCCGCCACCCATAACGAGCAACCTGGCCGGCAACTCCTGGAGGGACCACAATGAATCAGAAGTCAGAGGATCGGCCTCGGCCAGCCCGGGAATCGGCGGAATCAGCGGACTGCCACCAGTGGCCAGTACCATGCTGCGGGTGCTCAGTGTGCGGCCGGCCACCTCGACGTGGTGCGCGTCCAGCAGACGCGCTTCACCCATAATGCAGTCGACACCAAGCTCGGTGTAACGCTCGACAGAGTCTTTCGGCTCGATCGTCGCGATGGCCCGGTGGACGCGTGCCATTACCTCGCGAAAGTCTACCTGCGGCACCACCGACGCGATTCCGAACTCGCTGGCAATGCGCTGCTCGTGCGCCGCTTTCGCTGACCGGATGAGCGTTTTGCTCGGCACGCAGCCGGTGTTCAGACAATCACCACCCATTGCATCGCGCTCAATCAGCGTGACCTTTGCCTTCACAGTCGCGGCGATCAACGCCGCAATCAGGCCGGCTGAACCAGCACCGATGACGACCAGATTATTTTCATACCTACTCATGGATTTCTCTTTTCCCAGTTCAGGATGGTCGATCAGGAATCCAGGTTCGGCTGATCGGCCGCACGACGCAGCTTCGTGAGCCACTGGATGGCCTTGCGGGCAATAAGCGGGAACAAACCAAGCAGCGTGAGCGCACCGATAAGACCGGGACTCAGGACATCGCCGATACTCGACACCTGGGCAAGTTGCGTTCCGGCAAAGACGAAGAAGATCGTCCCGGCAAACATACCTGTCTGGCTGACCCAGTAAAACTGCCACGCTGAGATGTGGGTGAGACCCATCACCAGATTGATGATGAAAAACGGCAGCAGCGGCACCATCCGTATGCTGAACAAATAAAAGCCACCATCCCGCTGCAGCCCTTCGTTGACCGTCGCCAGTTGCTGAGAGAATTTTGCCTGCACCCAATCCCGCAACAGGCTTCTGGAAATCACCATCGCAAGCGTTGCACCAATGGTGCTCGCGAACGAAACGATGGCCAGGCCCCACCAGAATCCAAATATTGCGCCAGCAGCCAGCGTCATAAGCGCAGCCCCCGGCAGCGATAGACCGGTCACCAGTACATAGAAGCCGAAAAAACCCAGTGTGCTGAGGCTGGGGTTTGCAGCGACGAATGCAGTGGCAGCCGTGCGGACCTCCTTGAGAAACGTCAGTGTCAGATATTGCGAAAGGTCAAACGCGAAAAACAGCCCGATCAACACGCCGATCACCAGCAGCAACACCAGGCGTGAGAACCCGCTCTGGCGCGCAGACCATCCGGCGGATGAGGAGTCTGCAGCCGCGAATTGCATAGGCCTCGGCTGTGCGATCTGTGCGGCGCTCTGCGCCACCGTCTTCTCGATTACCACTTGTCCCCCTGTGCGTTTACCATTGCGTCCAGGCGTCACAACCAGGACCAACACAATGTCTCGCAGTTTCCCCGCGACTCGCATGCGCCGCAACCGCTACAGCGACTTTGCCAGACGCCTGGTACGGGAAACCGAGTTGAGCGCCAACGATCTAATCTATCCCCTCTTCGTGATAGAAGGTACTAATGAGCGCGATCCCGTCAGCTCAATGCCAGGCGTTGAGCGGCTGTCCATCGATCTTCTGGTGGCTGAGGCCCGCCGCGCAGAAGAGCTCGGGATTCCCATGATTGCACTCTTTCCGAATCTGGCTACCGACCTGCGCACGCCCGGTGGTGAGCAGGCCTGGAATCCCGACGGCTTGATTCCACGTGCTGTCCGGGCCGTGAAGGAAGCAGTCCCGCAACTCGGCGTTATGACGGATGCGGCACTGGATCCCTACACCAGTCACGGTCAGGACGGCGTCATCGATGACACAGGCTACGTGCTCAACGACGTAACGATCGATGCGCTGTGTCGCCAGGCGCTCGTCTGTGCCGATGCGGGTGCTGACGTCATCGCGCCGAGCGACATGATGGACGGCCGGATCGGCGCAATCCGCCAGGCACTGGAAGCTGGCGCCTACACCAACACCCAGATCATGGCCTACTCGGCGAAATACGCTTCCGCCTACTACGGGCCGTTCCGGGATGCCGTCGGCGCAGCCGCGACACTCGGCAAAGGCGACAAACGAACGTATCAGATGGACCCCGCCAACAGTGACGAGGCCTTGCAGGAAGTCGCGCTGGATCTGGAGGAGGGTGCCGATATGGTGATGGTGAAACCCGGCCAGCCCTATCTGGATGTGGTG
>JAPUFN010000067.1 GCA_027293665.1 Gammaproteobacteria bacterium
CTTCATCGCTCATTGCTGCAAATTCTTGCAGCTGTGCTTCCATGAAGGCAATGGTTGCCGTTTCCAGTTCACCTGGCGAGGCCACGGGTGATTGAATGATGAACGTAAGTCCGCCGCGATCGTGTTTCGTCTGGCTGGATAGACTGACAACGTACCCGAGTTGTTGCTCGGTCCGCAGGCTCGAGAAGTATTCCTGACGCAGGAGTTGTCCAGCCAGCGCACTTCTCGCGCGTTGTTCGTAGGATGATTCAGAGTCCTGGATGTGCAAGGCGATGGAAGCGTCGTTGTGATCGACCGCTACGGTGAGCAGCCAGGGATCAGTGATGTCGACAACCTCGGGTTTGACCAGCTTGAACTCTTTGAGTGGCAACGTGTTGGCCAGATCCCTCGCGAGAGCGTCGAGGCCTGCTTCATCGATATTACCGTGGGCAAGCCCTAGAATCGAAAACTCGGACAACTTCGCCTCACGCCAGTCTGCGAGCTGAGCGAGATCCATCTCGCGCAGATTGTCCGCCAGCAGGAGGGGTGACCAGCTTGTCGACAGGAGCAGATTGTTCAAGGCTGCATAGGTCTGGGTATAGGGGCGCTCATTGCGGAAGTTGCTCCATTCACGCACGAGCTCCGACTGATAAAGCGCAAAGCGCGATTCGTCCAGCTGCAGATTGCGGAATTTGTCGATAACGGCACTCAGCAGTTCGGGTTGCCGGTCGGAGTAGCCGGAAACGCGAATCTGAAAACCACTGGAAGTAATGGCGAGTCGATAGCCCAGGCCAGCCAGCATGGCAGGATAGGCGTATTCGTTCAGCGCATCGGTGACCAGGCGCTGATAGAGCTGGGCCAGAACGATGTCTTCCGGCGTTGTCAGGCCGCCACGCACGCCGAGACTGAAATAAAGATTTGCCCTGGGTACTCCGAACTCGGCGTCTCTATCCAGCCACAGCTCGAGTCCGGGTCTGGTCACGACCTGCACGGGTCCGATGCTGTCGTCGTCGAGCAGATTCAACTGCTTGGGGAGAAATTGATTTATTTGCGGCAGGTGCAGACTTGCAAGCTCCGGTGTGCTGCTGACCTTGCGTTGCTCCAGCTTGTAAGGCACCTGGAACCATGTCTCGATCTGATCTGTGGCCACATCTGGACCGACAATCTCCATCAGCAGGTTCTCGGGAGTCAGATAGACCAGAAACGATTCAATCAGCTGGGCATCGAACGTATCCATGAGATAAGGCGCGATCAGCACGTCTGCCGGTGGATACAAGGCAAAAGCGGGTCCGGTGCGGTAGACGAAACCCGTGGCGCTGGATTGCTCCTGAAACTGAAATCCGAGCTGGGCGACCATCGCCTGTTCTTCATAGCGCCAGGCTTGCGGGGGCTGGCTGCGAAGGAGTTCTATATAGCCGAACAACAGCTGGCCAATGTCCTCGATGTGCGCAGCACCAGTCTGGTTGATCTCGATATCTACGCTGAGAAACGCATTGGTATCGTCGAGCCGGCTCACACCCGCAGCCAATGATTCGATCCAGCCTTTGGCTTTGAGTAACTGGTGCAGGCTGCCATCTCCCTCGTGGCCTAAGAGGTTCGTGATGTATTGCGCGGGTTTCTTGTGATAGTAGGGTTCGGTCGCAGGTATGGGAAAGTTGTAGGAAATCCGCCGCTGATCACGCAGCGACTGGTGCGTCAGCACAGCGGGTAACTGTTCCTGCGTGAATGCGCGCTCAACGGTTTTGGCAGGTCCGATTGCGTGATTTTCTATCGCCCCGAACATGGGCCTGATCCAGCTTTCGAGTTCGTCGAGCGATTCGTTGCTGAGAGCGACCAGGATCATCTGGTCAGCCGAGTATTCAGTTTCGAAAAATTCGATCAGTGCCTCATCGACTCCGTCGTCGAGTGTAGCGAGACTGCCGATGGTGAATCGCGAGCCCGGATAGTCCGGGTTCATCGCAGCCTTCAGCACCGAAAAACCACGCCAGTTGTCGTCTTTTATCTGGAGTTGGTACTCAGAGTCCACGGCGTTTTTCTCGCGATCAACGTAATCTTTTTCGAGCAACGGACTGATGAAAAACTGCGCGAACCGGTCCATGCCTTCCGCAAAATGGTCGACCTGGATATCGAAGAAATAGTTGGTGTGCTCGGCTGCTGTGTAGGCGTTGGACGAGCCACCGTGGGCGGCGATGAACTGCTGGTAGCCATCGACCTCCGGGTACTTTTCGGTGCCTATGAACAGCATGTGTTCGAGGAAATGCGCAAGACCCGGGTACTCTACGGGCTCATGGTAGCTGCCTCGAAGTACAGAAAGCGAAGCGGCCGCCTTGTCGGTCTGGGCATCGGCTACCAGCAGAACCCGCAAGGCATTGTCCAGCACGAGATAGCGGTACTCACGATCATCGTTCGGGCTTTTTCTGAGCGTAACCCCCTGTTCCTCCTTTACGGTCACGCAGGAGACCAGGAACAGACATAGAACGGCAATGGCGAAGCGTTGCAGGATCACAGAGCTGAATACCCTTCGATAGGATGAGTCAGGATTATATAGGGGAACGTCGTAAAAGCTTCAGATAGTAGTCCACGCTGAGGTAGCGACCGCCACCGATCATCATCAATGCGAGCAACATGGCAATGTAGGTGCCGGCAAACTCAATTCCGCTGTTGAGTTTGACGATACTGCCGCTGCCGTTGAGATACCGGTAATTACCGTGTTCGCGCAATATCGATTTGGCCCGCCTCAAGCGTTCAGAGGCCTCGATCGTTCTCTCGTTCACGTTGTAGCACTTGATGTAGCGCTCGAAAACGTTCGATGCGGCGTGCGCCTTACTTGCAGTAATGCAAACAGCCGGTGGATTCGAGGGCGCGATCGCCGCCCAGCCGTTATCCAGATGGACAGAATAGGCGGCGACGAACATGGTTACGGTGAGTGGGATCGCGATGAGTCGTGTGCCGAGCCCCAGCAGGAGTGCAATTCCGCCCAGAAATTCAGTCCAGGAGGCCAGGAACCATGAGAGATCGGCTGGCAGGACGTTGAACGGGAAAGGGAACTCGTCAAGCTGGCTGCCGAACCAGTTGTCTCCCGTGATCTTCTCCCAGCCTGCGGCGATGAGCACCGGTCCGAGGATCAGTCGCAGGAGAATTGATGCAATGCCGTCGAAGTGCTGCAGAAAGGCGGCGAGTCGGCCATACCAGAAGCCGACGGTATCAATTACGGTAGTCATTGCTGAATGTTCCCCAGGTAACAGGATTGATGGCAGGATTTAGACTCCTGCCGCCACGATGGTTCCAATTCGATGGATCTCCACGACATATGTAAATCGCTCGCAGCCGAGCCCACCGCCGCGGCCGAACTCGCCGCTATGCTTCCGGCAGCAGTCCCCGGGCAATGGCGCGATCTGGCTGCGGCACTGATTGGGGACAGGCAGCAAAACCAGATGGCTAGCGAAGGCGCAAGGCTACGAGATCGAGCCGGACGCGTGTTGGGGATCTGTGGTGGTCAGGGCGCTGGCAAAAGCTCACTGGCGGCAGGCGTTGTCGCCGCCGCAGAGCGGCTCGGGCAGCGCGCAGTGAGTCTTTCGCTCGACGATTTCTATCTGACCAAAACCCAACGCACTGATCTCGCACGACAGGTGCATCCACTGCTGGCAACGCGAGGTGTCCCAGGCACTCATGATGTAGCACTCTGCATTCGAACGATCGAGGCTCTCCTCGTTCCAGGCAATCACCAGATTCCGCGCTTCGACAAGGGCCGGGACGATCGTCAATCGCGTGATAAATGGGACGCGGTGGCGGGCCCGTTCGATCTGGTTGTACTCGAAGGCTGGTGCGTCGGGGCACCGCCGCAACCACTCGGTGCGCTCAGTGCTCCCTGCAACGAGCTGGAGTCATCGACCGACCCGCAGGGAGTTTGGCGTGGCTATGTTAACGATTGCCTGCGCAGCGACTATCAGGCGTTGTGGCGCATGGTCGATGAGCTGATATTCCTGGCTGTGCCGGGCATGGACGCTGTGCTGCGATGGCGCGGACACCAGGAGCTTGAACGGCCATCCGAGCTGCGCATGGCGAGCGCTCAAATTGCCGAATTTGTCGCGCACTACGAACGCCTGACTCGTTGGATGCTCGCCGAGATGCCCGCAATAGCCCATTTAACGGGGGTTCTCGACGATTCCCACAATCTGGTCGAGCTCAGGCAACGGCGCTGATTATTCAGACTTCGTTCAGTCACTGAGCGCTAAATTAGGCGCATCCAATGATGTATTGCCGGAGTAATCCAATGACAGTCGCTCAATTTGTAGCCCCGATTCTGCTGGTGCCTTCACTCGCACTCGCCGGTACCAGTTATGACCGCGCGCGAGTGGTTGATGTCGAACCTCTCTACAAGAGCGTGCACTACACCGTGCCGACTGAGCAATGCCATCTGGAACAGGTGCCGGTGTATGAACACAGCCGTGTCGGACGATCGTACACAGGGCCGATTCTCGGCGCGATAATCGGAGCTGCAATCGGCAATGCGGTTGGCCACAGAAAGCATAACAAGCGGGTGGGTACAGCGGTCGGGGCAATCCTCGGTGGCTCAATCGGGCGAGATATCGCGCGTCGCCAGCACTATGAAGAGGGCCCGGTGGGCTACCGCAGTGAAGAAGTATGCCGCGTGATCGATGAGCCGCGTGAGGAACTCGAATTGACTGGCTACCGGGTCACCTATCAATATGCCGGTGAAACTCACACCACCAAAATGGCCAGGGACCCCGGCAAATACCTGCGGGTTCGTGTCCGGGTATCGCCTGCGTAATCGGCGCAAAATTGCCCGTATAGAGGGCATTCGCGCCACTCCCATTGTGATCCCGGACAAGTTATGACACTCGGTTTTGGGAGTACAATGCACACAGTAACGCTAGAGGAACACGTAGCATGAATGCGCCCAGGTGTGGCAAGTGGCTCCTGCGGTTGATGCTTGTACTCCCACTGTCTTTCCCTGCGAGTACACTGGCGCAACAACAGACTCAGCCGAGTTACTACACAAAACCAGCAGGAGTTTCACTGGAACAGGCTGCCGACATGGTCCGCCGGCAGACGGGCGGCCGGGTGTTATCAGCTACCCCCGTGAACAAAGCCGGACGCCGGGGTTACAACGTGCGTGTCCTGCTCGATGGTAAGCGGGTCAAACAATACTACGTGGACGCAGACGGCCGGATGTCCGCCCGGTAAGGGCGGTGGGTCCGCCCGGTAAAAGCGGTGAGTCCGCCCGCTGAGGCAA
>JAPUFN010000068.1 GCA_027293665.1 Gammaproteobacteria bacterium
GACCTGCAACTGACCCCACTTGACGGCTTGCTGCTGCTCGCAGGCCTTGGCTTCATTCTCTACCGGCTGGTGTATAACCAGAAGAAAATAGGTAAGGACGTATCGGCAAGTATCGAAGAAGAACTCGAAGATCTACCGAAAATGACTCAGCGCCAGGCGCTGAGGTGGTTGTTGGTGGGCCTTGCGGTCCTCCTGGTGAGTGCTGAGTTGCTGGTCTGGGCTGCGACATCGATTGCGACTACGCTCGGCGTCAGTGACATGATCATCGGCCTGACGATCGTCGCGATCGGTACCAGCCTGCCGGAGCTTGCCGCAACCGTCGGCTCGGCCATGAAGGGTCATACGGATATCGCAATCGGCAATGTCGTTGGCTCGAACATACTCAACATACTCGCCGTGCTCAGCATTCCAGCTCTGCTTGGTCCGACGACGATCGAAAGTGTCTCCCTCTGGCGCGATTTTGGAACGATGCTCGCCTTGACCATATTGCTCGCTTTTTTTGCCTACGCGATGAACTCGCAGAAGGTGATCACGCGCTTTGAAGGGGCGGTCATGCTGATCGCCTGGACGGGGTACAACTTCCTGTTGATCCAGCAAGTACAGGCAGGCTAGCAGCGTGGTGAAAAACACACTGCTGGTTTCGCGACAGGATGTCGCGAGCATTTATCGCGCACGCAGGTGCTTGATAAATGGCGCAGCCCCGAGGCCAGCTGTGGCCAAAGGCGCAGGCTACTAGTGCGTTTTCCCGCGGACGCGACAAACCGGGCCCGCGAGCTGAAATTGGTCAGTTTCGACGTCGATGGCGTCCTCACCGACGGCCAGCTTTACTACACCGACGACGGTCACGAGATTAAGGCGTTCAATGTCCAGGATGGCGCCGCAATCAAGCTGCTGCTGGATCATGGCATCGAAGTCGCCATTCTCACGGGCCGCAGTTCACCCATGGTCGCACGGCGGGCCCAGGAGCTTGGCATCACGCATCTGCACCAGGGGCTTGCCGAAAAGCGGCCAGCGCTCGCTAAACTGGTCAGCGAACTGGCGCTTGTACCAGGCGAGGTCTGTCACGTCGGAGACGATCTTGCGGATCTTGAACTGTTCGCCGATGTCGGTCTTGCCATCAGCGTGCCCAACGGCCATCCCGTGGCCCAGCGGCGCGCCCACTTCGTCACACGAACCGCCGGGGGTGCGGGTGTTGCGCGGGAAGTCGCTGAACTCGTGTTGCGAGCCAAGGCCGTCTGGCCCTACGACGTATGAATCCGCGTGAGGGCGAGCGTGGCCAACGCTGGCTGGGGTGGATCACCACGACGCTGGCCATCATTGTCGGTGCCTATGTGCTGTTTGAACCGGAAACCGGCTCGGAGGTGGTCGATGCACTGCCGCCGGAACTCGCAGATGAACCGGATCTGTACATGGAAGATGCAACGATTACCCAATATCAGGATGATGGAACGCTGAAGTACCAGCTCGTCTCGGCTGAGATTCGGCATTTCGAAGCCGACCAGTTGACCCGCCTGCTAACACCTTCCCTGAAACTGTACAGCCCGG
This sequence comes from Gammaproteobacteria bacterium, assembly GCA_027293665.1. Taxonomy (GTDB): domain Bacteria; phylum Pseudomonadota; class Gammaproteobacteria; order Pseudomonadales; family Azotimanducaceae; genus SZUA-309. The sequence continues at coordinate 1,546 of JAPUFN010000068.1, forward strand.
GGAAACCGCCCTGGATTGTCAGCGCTGCCCACGGCTACATCCGCAAGCGGGCTCTACCGAGCGGAGGTAGCGAGGAAGTCGTGTTCCTGCGCGAAGACGTGGTGCTGGAACAGAGATACGAGGACGGCCAGCACCTCAAGGTGCGCTGTTCTTCCATGTATCTCTATCCCGATCGTCAATACGCCGAAACTGACCAAGATGTTATGATCGATACCGAGGTCGGGCGCACGCAGGCGATCGGCATGCAAGGCGATTTACAACGAGGATTGCTCAATCTGTTTTCAAAGTCAGATCAGCAGGTTCACACGATCGTGCTGCCAAAACAGTTTAAGTAGGCGCGCCAGCCCGCAACCCGCTGCGCGACGAAGGCTGTTGCGCCTGCTGAGCCTTGCGGCCATGCTCAGCGCAACCCAAGCCGCCATGGCGCTGCCGGAGGACGCTGATCAACCGATTCATATCCGCGCCGATAACGCGGAGATCGATCAGCAGGCAGAACGTGTCGTCTATCGTGGCGCAGTACAGGTCGATCAGGGCACGTTGCGAGTTACCGCAGATAAGATGATCGTTGAATACAAGAATGAAAAGGTCGTCCGCATCATCGCAACCGGCACACCGGCGCACTATCGCCAACGTATCGAGGCCGATGCAGCTGAGGTCCTGGCAGACGCGACGACAATCATTTACTACACACAGGAAGAGCGCCTGGACCTGAAAGGTAATGCGCATCTCGATCAGCAAGGCAGCAGCATCGACGGTGACTACATTCGCTACGATATCGTCGCCGGCAAGATCGACGCAACGACCGAAGGCGATGGCCCGGTACGCATGACGTTGCAGCCCGCAACCCGGGAAAACTAGCCGGGCACATGGCAACACTGGAAGCGCGCTCGCTGCGCAAGCAATACCGTAACAAGCTCGCCGTGGAAAGTGTCAGCCTGCGCGTCTCCAGTGGCGAAATCATCGGTCTGCTCGGGCCCAATGGCGCGGGCAAGACGACCTGCTTCTACATGATCGTGGGGCTGATTCAGGCGGATGCCGGAGACATATATATCGACGAAAGGCACCTGACAGACGCGCCCATGCACACTCGCGCGCGAGCCGGCATTGGTTATCTGCCGCAGGAAGCCAGCGTCTTTCGCAAGCTCTCCGCAGAAGACAATCTGCGCGCAATCCTCGAACTGCGCAACGATCTCAATCGCCGGGCTCGCAACGCGATGGTCGAATCGCTGCTCGAAGAATTCCATCTGCAGGGGGTGCGGAAGTCACTCGGCGAGACATTGTCCGGCGGTGAACGGCGACGCCTCGAGATCGCTCGCGCGCTCGCAACCGAACCGCGATTCATGCTGCTCGACGAACCTTTCGCGGGCGTCGATCCAATATCGGTGAATGACATCAAGAAGGAAATCCGGGGTCTCGCCGCCAGGGGTATCGGCGTGCTCATTACAGACCACAATGTCCGCGATACACTCGATATTTGTGACAGGGCATACATTGTGAATGAGGGACACATCATAGCGGAGGGCGAACCTGGCGCCATACTTGCTAATCAACAGGTAAGAAGCGTCTATCTGGGCGAAAGCTTCAGTTTGTAGGCGAACATGAAGCAATCATTATCACTAAAACTCGGCCAATCGCTCACGATGACCCCACAGCTGCAGCAGGCGATCCGTCTGCTGCAATTGTCGAGCCTCGATCTCCAGCAGGAAATCCAGGAAAACCTCGACAGCAATCCGATGCTCGAACTCGATGAGGACGACGAATCAGACGAGGGTTCCGCTAGCGCAGATGAGGCCGCCGAGGCAGAGGGCGCAGCGGCCGCTACAGACGAGCACAATCCAACCGACGACGACTTTACGACGCTGACTGGCGCAAGCGATGGCCCAGCCACGCAGGCATCTGCCGATGAGGATGGCGATGCGCTCGAGAGCGTCGATTTACAAACCGAAGAATCGATTCCCGAAGAACTGCCGGTCGATACGAGCTGGGACGATATCTATCAATCGGTGGCGGCACCTTCCGGCAGTGCCGGAGACGACTCCAATTGGGACTTCGAAGAGCGCAATCCAACCACGGAATCTCTGCAGGATCATCTCCTGTGGCAATTGAATCTTACGACGATGTCGGATCTGGATCGGCTGATAGCGACGACGATCATCGATGCCATCGATACTGATGGCATGCTTACACTTACCCCCGAAGACATCACCCAGAGTCTCAATGAAGCCGCCGCGGAAACAACGGACACCGAGCCCCTCATCGAGTTCGACGAGGTCATCGCGGTGCTCAAGCGAATCCAGCAGTTCGATCCAACAGGTGTGGCGGCGCGCGACCTCGCCGAGTGTCTGCAGCTGCAACTCAGCCAGATGACGCAGGACACACTGTGGCGTGAGCAGGCGCTGGATCTCGTCGCCAATCATCTCGAAGTGCTCGCAGCGCGGGATTTCACCACGCTCAAACGCAAAACCCGACTGACCGAAGCGGAACTGACGAGCGTGGTCGACCTCATCCAGTCACTCAATCCGCGTCCCGGTTCCACGATTGCCCAGGGCGAACCCGAGTACATCGTACCCGACGTGATGGTGCAGAAAAAAAATGGCCGCTGGATGGTGGAACTCAACGGCGAGGCTACCCCGCGCCTGCGCATCAACAGCACCTATGCAGACCTGGTGAAACGAGCGGATAAAACTGCCGACAACACTTTCCTGAAAGATAACCTGCAGGAAGCCAAGTGGTTCTTAAAGAGCCTGCGCAGCCGCAATGAAACGCTGTTGAAGGTAGCGACCAGGATTGTCGAGCATCAGCGCGGCTTTCTGGAGTACGGCGAGGAGGCCATGAAGCCCCTCGTGCTGGCGGACATCGCCGAGGCGGTGGAGATGCACGAATCGACAATTTCCAGAGTCACGTCGCGGAAATACATGGATACTCCGCGCGGTATATTCGAGCTGAAATACTTCTTTTCCAGCCATGTCTCGACCAACACGGGGGGCGAAGTATCCAGTACAGCCATTCGCGCGTTAATCAGGAAGCTTACCGCCGAAGAGAACGCCAGAAAACCGTTGAGTGATAACAAAATCGCGGCAATACTGGCCAAGCAGAATATTAAGGTTGCGCGCCGTACGGTTGCCAAATATCGCGAGTCACTGGCGATACCGCCATCGAACGAGCGCAAACGCCTGATCTGATGCACAATAACACGACGGGTAATGAACAAGAGGAGGCGAGCCGCAAATTCAGACGCAAGTAGACGCCGACAATGGACGCTAATAACGGACGCTAAAAGGAGGATGCGAATGCAGCTGAACATATCCGGACATCACATCGACGTTACCGACGCTTTAAAAAGTTACGTAACCGAGAAGCTGCAAAGACTGGAACGACACTACGACCACATCACCAACGCCCACGTCATTCTGAGCGTGGACAAACTCAAACAACGAGCCGAAGCCACAGTCCACATCAGCGGTGCGGAAGTCTTCGCCGATGCCGATTGCGCAGACCTGTATGCTGCGATTGACAAACTTGCCGACAAACTCGACCGTCGGATCCTCAAATACAAGGAAAAAACCGTCGACCGTCATCACGGCCGGCACTGATCACGCAGGCGTCCTATGACCGACATCACCCGCATCCTGAGTCCGCAGTGCGTCAGGGTGGCTGTAGAGGCTGGCTCTCGCAAACGCGCACTGCACTACACAAGTGATATCCTCGCAGAAGCCCATCCTGCACTCTCTGCCCGCAAGGTATTCGACGAACTCGCGAGCCGGGAACGCCTGGGCAGCACCGGCCTCGGAGAAGGCGTTGCCATTCCACACTGCCGAATCGCCTGCGAGGAGATCATCGGCGCCTTCGTCACTCTCAAGACTGCCGTGGACTATGATGCAATAGATGATCAGCCGGTGGATCTGTTGTTCGTCCTTATCGTGCCACCCGAGGAAACAACAGCACACCTGGATTTACTTGCCGCATTGGCTCGCTTATTCGGTGAGGCGGACAACCGCAACAAGCTGCGCAACGTGCACTCGAACCCCGAACTCTACGAGAAACTTGTGGGCATGTTCAGCAGACAGGCAGCATGAAACTCTACATCATCAGCGGCCGTTCCGGATCTGGTAAGTCCACTGCCTTGCGGGCATTGGAAGATGCCGGATTCAACTGCATCGACAACTTCCCGATCGGTTTGCTCGAATCTCTCATCGATGAAGCTCAACCCGACCAGAGCTACGCCGTGGGCATCGACGCCCGCAGCGACAATCTCGAAGCACTGCCGGACATTCTGGCAGGCATGGACGCCAAAAACGTCGAACGCGAGCTGATCTACCTCGATGCGCTCACGGGAACTCTGGTCAAACGTTTCAGTGAGACCAGGCGACGTCATCCTCTAACGAATGCCCAAACCGACCTGCTCGCTGCGATCGAAGCCGAGTCCGATGTGCTGCGCAATATTGCGGACCTGGCAGATTTGACGATGGATACCACCACCATGCGTAGCAGCGAACTGGTCGAGGTAATACGCTCACGCATTGCTGAACACTCTGCACCAGGAATTTCTGTTCTGTTCAGATCCTTCGGCTTCAAATTCGGCGTGCCGGTCGACGCCGACCTGGTATTTGACATTCGCTGTCTGCCCAATCCCCATTGGGAAGCTGAACTCAAATCTCTCAGCGGGGCCGACGAGCCGGTTGTGAAGTTTTTGGAAAGCCACGAGTCAGTGAGTGAAATGTTCGAAGACATAGCCGGGTTTCTCGGCCGCTGGATCCCGCGATTCGAAGAAAACAACCGCGCTTACCTCACTGTGGCCCTGGGTTGCACGGGCGGGCAGCATCGCAGCGTCTATATGGCGGAACGACTGGGCAGCCATTTTGCGAAGAAATTCGGCGATGTCCTGGTCCGCCACCGGGAGCTCAAATAAGGTTCGCTATGCCGACAACAACCATAAACATCGTCAATAAACTCGGTCTGCATGCGCGCGCCGCCGCCAAGTTCGTCAACCTCGCGAAGACCTACTCCAGTGAGGTTTCTTTATCCAATCAGGGTGCCAGCGTCGACGGCAAGAGCATCATGAACGTGATGCTGCTGGCGGCACCGCTGGGCAGCGAACTGACTCTGCGCGTCGAGGGCGCCGACGAGGTCGAAGCATTCGAAAGCCTGGTTGCGCTGGTCGATGACGGCTTCGGTGAAGCCGATTGAGCAGCGACTGACGCAAGCTCCCGGCTAGCCGGGAGCGCTGGCGGTGCTCAACACAACTGGTTACCCTGCCCTGCGACAAAATTCGGTGCGTACCCCATGCGGTTCCAGGAGCAACTCAGCGAAGTCATTCGATCCTACGGCAGCGGCAGTCTCGACGAGACGCGGGTACTGCTCGAATCGCTGCGGCCCCCGGAAATAGCCAATCTGCTGGAATCGACTCCGCCGAAGGTGCGCCAGGTCATCTGGCGTCTGTTGGACGAAGAAGAAGAAAACAAGATCCTGCAGCATCTTCACGAAGACGTTCTGAACGAGTTCGTGGAATCGATGAAAACCGAGCAGTTGGCGGCCGCAGCTGACGACCTCGATACGGATGACTTCGCCGACATTCTGCAACAGCTGCCACGGACGATTTCCGACGAAGTCCTGGCAATGCTCGATGCCAGTGACCGTGCACGCCTGGAAGCGGTGCTGTCTTACCCCGAGGACACCGCCGGTGGTCTGATGAACACCGATACCATCACCGTACGGCCGCGCCACGCAATCGAAATCGTCCTGCGCTATCTACGCCTGCGCAAAGAATTACCGCGCACGACCGATGCTCTCATCGTGGTCAACAGCCGTGAAGAGTACGTGGGCCTGCTGCCGGTTGCGAAACTGTTGACGGCTGATCCGTCGGTGACCGTGCGCGAGGTGATGGACTCGGAAGCAGAAGTGATCGCCGTGGATCTGCCGGACACTGATGTCGCCCGGATATTTTCAGAGCACGATCTGATCTCCGCACCCGTGGTCGATGCAGCAGGCAAACTGCTAGGCAGGATCACCATTGACGATGTCGTGGACGTCATCATCGAAGATGCGGATGAGGCTGTTCTTGCGAGAGCTGGCCTTGATCTCGAGGAAGACACATTCGCGCCAATCTTAAAATCTGCGAGACGCAGAGCTGTGTGGCTGAGTATCAATCTGGCGACCGCTTTCCTTGCCGCGGCGGTCATCAACATCTTCGAAGAGACGATCGCGAAGGTCGTCGCACTCGCCGTGCTGATGCCGATCGTTGCCAGCATGGGGGGAATCGCCGGAACCCAGACGCTCACGCTCGTGATACGCGGCATCGCGGTAGGTCAGATCGGCCGCGCCAACCTGCCTTACCTGGTCAACCGTGAATTCGTGGTCGCCATTCTCAACGGTCTGTTGCTTGCCAGCCTCGTTGCTGTCGTCGCCGCGATTGCATTTGATGACGTAATCCTGGGGGGCGTCATTGCGCTGGCAATGATCATCAATCTCATGGTCGCTGCGATCTCGGGTAGCCTGCTGCCAAGTATTCTAGTTGCAATGCGCATAGATCCTGCTATCGCCGGTGGCGTCGTGCTCACGACGATCACCGACGTAACGGGATTTTTCGTTTTTCTGGGTCTGGCAACCTGGGCTTACGCCTGAAACGCAGCCACTCAGCTGCCGGCGTCTATTCGCCGGCCAGCATCATGTTGCCGATCAGTACCGAGGGTGTGCGAATGTTGCCGCGGCGGTCCACGTCATCGCCGATGCAGACGATGTCTTTGAAAATCTCTTTGAGATTGCCGGCAATGGTGATCTCGTCCACCGGATAGGCCAGCTCTCCATTTTCGATCCAGAAGCCGGAGGCGCCGCGTGAATAGTCACCCGTGACTGCATTCACACCCTGCCCCATGAGGTCCGTCACCATCAGTCCCCGATCCATTTCCTTGCAGAGTTGCGCCGCCGGATGTGTTTTTCCCGTCAGACTCAAGTTGAAGACCCCACCCGCGTTGCCGGTAGATTCCATTCCCAGCTTGCGGCCCGAGTAGGTCGACAGCACATAGTTCTCGACGACGCCATCAGTGACAAACGCTTTGGCTTGTGTCGCCACCCCGTCGCCGTCAAAGCCCGCACTACCGAGTTGCTGTGGGAGATGGGGATCTTCAGCAAGCCCGATATGCTCAGCCGCAATCGTCGTACCGAGTGAGTCGAGCAGAAATGAAGCTTTGCGGTACAGCGCGCCGCCGCTGATCGCTCCCAGCAGATGACCGATGAGACCACCTGCGGCCTGCGGACTGAAGAGAATCGGGAAGCGGCCAGTTGCCACCCGTCTGGGAGCCAGCCGCGCCACGGTGCGCCTGCCGGCCTCGGCGCCGACTGCCGCGGCTGATTCCATGGCGCCAGGATCGCGCGCCACCGTGTACCAGTAGTCACGTTGCATCCCGTTGTCATCGCGCGCAATCAGCACGCAACTCATGCCATGTCGGGTGCCAACGTAGCTGCCGATGAACCCGAGGCTGTTACCGTAAACCCGACACGATTGCTGCGAGGTCACCTGAGCGCCATCGGAACTGGTGATACGAGAATCTTCTTCGAGACCGGCGGCCTCACATTCCTTCGCAAGCTCTTCCGCCGCAACCGGATCCATATTCCAGGGATGGTAGAGGTCCAGAGGTGGCAGCACCTCGGGCATTCTGCTGATATCGGCAAGACCGTTGCACGGATCTTCCTGCGTGTGCTTGGCAATATTTGCCGCAGCGGAAACGGTTTCCTGGATAGCCTGCGAGCTGCTGTCGGACGTGCTCGCCATACCTTTGCGCTTGCCGTAGTACAGCGTGATGCCGAAGCCCCGGTCGTGATTGAATTCGACGGTCTCGAGCTCGCCCAGCCTCACCGTCACTCCGAGACCCACATCTTCGCTGACGGACACCTCTGCGGCATCGGCGCCCTGCCGGCGGGCTTCGCCGAGAATGTCATCGACCAGATTTTTCAATCGATCTTCGCTATCGCGAAGCTCCAGGGTCGGTTGCGTCATAATGGTTCCATTGTTGTTGCAGAGTCAGTCCGGCACATGGCGGATTTCGAGGTCAGTAAATCTGAGCGTAAACGCCAGGCAAACGAGCTGCAAAAGCTCGGTCTCAGACTTGCTGGACTGAATTCCCGCCAGCTCGCAGAGGTTGACCTGCCCGATACGGTCCGCCAGGCCGTCGCCGACTATCAGCGCTTTGCTTCTCGTGAGGCAAAGCGGCGCCAGCTGCAGTTCATCGGCAAGCTGATGCGCCGTATCGACAGCGAACCCATCAGCGCCCTGCTCGATGAGTTCGACGGCACGTCCGCAGCGGCACAATACCAGTTCAACCAGCTCGAGCGCTGGCGCGACCGGCTGATTGACG
>JAPUFN010000069.1 GCA_027293665.1 Gammaproteobacteria bacterium
GGCAAGCCCAACACCCGATCATCTTCAGGGTCGTCTTCTTCTACATTGACTAGGGAGAAGTTGCCGTAAAGCGTGACGAGCAGGCCGACTGCAAGTAGAACCACCCCTGCGCGACGATCCTCAGATCCTGTTGGCGGGCGGCTGCGAGGGATTCAAGCTGGCGGGCGGTGATTGACTGTAGAGCCTGGGACGATGCGTTGTAAAACAAGGTTCCCAACACGATCATGCTTATCAGGGTCGCCGAAACAAAGGCAAAAATGAGTTTGGTTCGTATGTCCATATACTCTCTCGACTCAAATGAACGCTCGTCCAGGCGGGTTGGCGTTCGCCAATATCGAAGGAATTACAATACCATCAATTACAATGAGCGCAGTTCGCCAGCATTGGCTTGCCGCCTCGCCTCAGGTGCGGTGACCGAGAACAGAAAAAAGAGAAAAAAAGGAGACCCAAAAAGGCTTTTCTAACGACTTAACGGGGAATAGCTGCGCGCGGTAGCGGCGCGTCGCTCACAACATACGGGAATGCGTCGCTGATGCTGTTCAACACGCCGATCTTCTTTTTGTTTTTCGCCACGTTTTTCGTGCTCTACAGCTTTGTGTTCCTGCGCCGATATCCCCGCCTGCTGCTGATTCTGGTGGGCAGCCTGGTCTTTTATGCGGGTTGGAACTACCGCTTCATCCCACTGCTCGTGTTCAGCGCCGTTCTCGACTACTTCGTGGCAATCGGCATTCACCGTGCGACAGACCTGACCCGCAGAAAGTTGTTTCTGGCGCTGTCGATCGTAACGAACCTGGGCATTCTCGCGATCTTCAAGTACGCCGATTTCGCGATGCAGTCCGTGGTGGATCTACTCGGTGTGGTTGGCTACGAAGCTTCGTGGCCGGTTCTGACGCTGGTGCTGCCCGTTGGAATTTCGTTTTACACCTTCCAGAGCATGAGTTACACGATCGACGTGTACCGCGGTGAGATGGAACCGCGCAGGGGGTTGTTGCAATTTACCGCGGCGCTGGCCTTCTTCCCTCAGCTTGTCGCTGGACCAATACTGCGTGCCAGGCAGATTCTACCGCAGCTCGAGACAATGCCATCGCCAACGCGGGAGGGCGTTCGTCACGGGCTACTGCTGATAACTGTTGGCCTGTTCAAAAAGACCATCGCCGATCTACTGGCTGGATTGGTGAGCGCAACGTTCGACGGTGCCGGTCCCGTCAGCCTGCTGGAAACCTGGACCGGCGTCCTCGCCTTCGCCGCGCAGATATATGGGGACTTCTCTGGCTATACGGACATGGCGATCGGCATTGGGCTGCTGCTTGGCTTTCGTATTCCGATCAATTTCCGGTTGCCGTACTTTGCCATCTCACCCGTCGACTTCTGGCGCCGCTGGCACATCTCGCTGTCCTCCTGGCTGCGCGACTATCTCTACATCAGCCTGGGTGGTAATCGCAACCATCGTTATCGCAACATTATGCTTACTATGCTTCTCGGTGGTCTGTGGCATGGCGACGCCTGGACCTTCGTCGTCTGGGGCTTTTTTCACGGTTGTCTGATCGTGGCTACGCACCAGCTTGCGGCGTTGTCGATCTTCAAGCGGTTCAGCGATTCACGCCATTGGCTGTTGCTCGTTTTCAAATGGGCGGTGACGTTCTATCTGGTGCTCATCACCTGGGTTTTATTTCGCGCGCCAGATCTGGCAACTGCCGCGAGTGTGTTGGCGAGCATGCACGGGTTGCAGGCCCTGCCTGAACCTCAGTTCGGTGCGGGTGTCTATTTCGGATTGACGATCGTCGCTCTTGCGCTCATGCATCTCATCGACCTTGCGGTCATTCGCGGTAGTATCGAGAAGCGAGCGTGGTTGCTATGGCCGTTCCTCATCTTTCTGCAAACCCTGTGTTTCATAGTCGGAGCGCCCAGCGATGCCTTCATCTACTTTCAATTCTGACAACGCTTACCAGACAACCGACCCGCGGAACAGGTTGCGTGTTGCACTCTACACGCTTGCTGCCGGAATTTTCCTGTTCGGCGGCGTGGTGCTCATCTACAACGGAATGCTGGCCTTGCTCTATTCGGCGGGTGGCAACATCAACGGTAGGGTAGTGGACCAGATTGAGCATCTGCCCGAGATCGTCGAAGAAAATCGCGACAAGCAAAAAGTATTCGTATTTGGTTCATCGATGGTGCAGGCCGGATTCGAACCGACAGTGTTCGATTCCGCAATGGCCGCCCGCGGTGTGGACTCCATCAGCTACAACTACGGCATCGGCAACCTGAACCCGACCTTTCAGGAACTGATCACGCGCCGTATTCAGGAACAATTCCTGAAAGGCAGGGGGCGATTAGCACTCGCACTGGTCGAGTTCACCCCCTTCCAGGCCACCATCGTTCGCAACAAATTTGGTGCCATCACCGCGGATCAGAACATCGCGCTTCTGTCGAGCAGGGCAGAACTGTGGGAAATCACGCGGCACGATCCGACCCGCGGTATTCGACTGATCAACATACGTTACCTGCGTGACAGTGTTTCAGCCGAGCTGATTACCAGCATTCCCGCTCTTCTCACGAGTTCGATAGAGAACAACGCAAGAAACGTGGCGTATCGCGCGGCGCTGGTACGAACCGATGAACTGGAAGCTGAATTCGATGAGTTGCGCGGCAGTGATGAACCGATTCAAGGCTCCGATCGCTGGAACGTGGCACTACGCGGCGGCCGTATCGATAAATCCGGTTATTCGCGCGAGGTGCTCGACGCCATGGGCGCATGGGTAGCGAGTCGACGCCATCCGGAATTCATGAAGGCCGATCTGCAACGTCGTATCGAGTCAGCCGACATACTCGAGCTCGGATTCGATGACCGACAGATTGATAAGTTCATCGAGCTGGTCAGGAACTTTCTGCCGATAGCCGATCATGTCGAGGTGATCATCATGCCGCGTAACAGCGACTGGGTGACTTACACGCCCGAGGTGCAGGACCGACTGGACGGCGTCCTGCGCCGGATTGCGCAGGAGACCGGCGTTTACGTGCGCGATTTCCAGAATGATCCACGCATCACGGCTGAACACTACATCGATACCACTCATCTATCGTTCCACGATGGCATTGATGCGTTCAGCAGAATTCTTGCCGAGGAATACGCAGACGTCGTTAAGGGCCATTGACGGCTGGGATACACAAGACGTTCTAATTCAATCCGCTGCAGCGCGCGCGACGATTAACTCCTCCTGAATCTGCGCGTGTCGCTTCTTGTCGATTTCGTATTTTCCGTAGAAGTAGATGGCGCCAAGAATCGGCAGCACTGCGATGATTCCTTCAAAGATCCCAAGTTCAAATATCACCTGGGCATCGACCTCGCCGACCACCGCCTTCGGCGGAAAACCGATGATATCGATAGCGATTCCAGCCAGCAGGTGTCCCAGACCGTTAGACAGTTTCGCAAAGAATGTCCGTACTGCATAAAACACAGCTTCCTGGCGCTTACCCGTTTTCAATTCATGTTCGTCGACCACGTCCCCGATGGCTGAGTAGACCGAGGTGGTGAGAATGGATAGTCCGCCGTAGTAGAAAAAAGACGAAAAGCCAACGATAAAAAAGATGGCAGGATGGCCGTTGGCAGGGAGCAGATTGAGCGATCGCAAGATGATGTACGTGGAGGCGGCGATTGCGGCCACGCCCACCGCAATGCGCATAGCACCGCCTTTGTCGAATCGCTTCGTCAGCGGAGCAACGATGGTGACCGCGAGAAAATAGGAAGCGATCGTAAAAAAGGGTAGTAGTCCGATTTGATAGGGTTCCAGTTCCCAATAGAACAGATTCATGTTCTGCCCAAGAGTTTCGCGCACGCCGATCATGGGAGACAGGCAAAACAACCCGAAGAACAGCATCATGTAGTTTCGATTATGGAAAACCACGGTGGCTTGCTGGACAAAATCTCGAACGGATATTTTCGGCAGATTGTCAGGTGCCTGGCGAAGCAGGGGTATCTGTTCACGCGTGAGATAGGCGGTGAGAAAAATTATTACCGCACCGAACAAGGCTACCGCTGCTGCGAACGCGGTCGTGTCCACATCCGGTTTAGGACCTTCAGTAAAAAACACGTAGTAAAAGGTGAACGCCAGTGTTGCGCCACCGGAGTAAGAAA
>JAPUFN010000007.1 GCA_027293665.1 Gammaproteobacteria bacterium
GTCCAGATCTGAGCCGTCACGCCACCGTCGGCGACAAACGGATTGTCGGCGGGGATGGAGCCGTCTTCGCGCAGTCGCAGGATCTTGCCGAGATTCATCGCCATATCCTGGGCAGGATCGAACTTCTGGCGCTCCCCGGAAGAAATGAACAAATGACCATCGGCAGAGAACGCAAGCCGGTGGCCGAAATGACCGCGACCGGCCACCTTCGGCACCTGGCGCCAGATCACTGAAAGCCCGCTCAAATGTTCGCCACCCGGCGTCAAATCCAGGGTCGCGCGAGCAACGGCTGCGCCCCGGGTGCCACTATCACCGGCTTCTGCGTAGCTCAGATACACCACAGCGTTGCTGGCGAAATCCGGATGCAGAATGACGTCCCCAAGCCCACCCTGTCCGCCATAGTCGACGGCGGGCACGCCGGAGACCTCGGAGCTCGCGCCAGCCTGCGTGACGAGCAGGAGCTGGCCCTTCTTTGCCGTCACGAGCAAGCGGCCGTCGGGGAGAAACGTCATGGCCCAGGGTCGCGGCAAATTTGTCACAGCGGCGATCGAAAAAACTGTCGCGGGGTCTTTGGAGCTGCCATCCCTGGCGCTGCAGCCTGCAGCCGCCAGGATGCAAAACACGCTCAGTGTCAGCCAATGCACGATCCTTGCTTGTCTCTCCATCTTCCCAGGCCTCGCAATCCTCGAAGTCGGCAACCACCGACTCCGCTTGCCGAAATCCACTATGTCGCCACCGGATTCTCAATGGCATCTTTATCCTCGATGAAGCGGGCAACCAACTCGGGATTCTCCATCGGGATGAAGTGGCTCAAATGTGGCAGGGATACATCGCGGCCCGAGGAGAACTGTTCAGCGATTTTTTCCCACGTTGGCGACAACGAAAAGTCCATGATCTGGTGGACCTCAGGGTCGCGTGGCTTTGCCCGTAAAATCACCACCGGAATATGCACGAGCGGAATGACGTCATAGATGTCCGTTGAGGTGTTGCCGAGATAGATAGTCGACTCCACCAGCGGCGGACATGCCAGCTCAAATCCCTGACCATCAGCCCTGGCAACTACGCCATAGCGGCAGTAGTCGCGCAGCACCTCGTCTCGCCACAGCGAAAACGGTTCGCGGTCCCTGAAGCGCTCGTACATCTCTTCCCAGGAATCCCATTCGTTGCGCCGCTTTGCAACGGGGTGATCCTCTGGCCCGGCAAAGCCACGGTAGCGGTCCGTGGAATACGCAGCGGGTTCGAAAATAACCGGATCAATCAGCAACAAACGTTCGAACACATCGGGGTGGCTCGCTGCCACCTGTGTGAGACAATGACCACCCATCGAATGTCCGACGCCTATAGCATCGCGAATATTCAGGTGCTCGACAAGGTCCCGCACATCCCTGCCGAAGCTTCGCCACACATAAGGCGCTACCTTTTCGCTACGGCCATGACCACGCATGTCGACTGCGTAGACATGATAATCGTCGGGTAAGAATCGCACCACCTGGTCCCAGCAGCGTGCATGAAACCCGGTCGCGTGCAGCAACAGCACCACAGGGCCCGGCCCTGTACCCCATTCAAAGTACGTAAGCTTCGCACCCGAGGCCTGAAATTCATGTTCTATCGGCACTTTTTTCAACAAACTTCCAACGTCTCTCAGCAAATCCCAATATAGAGCCAGTCACGGCAAAGCCGCGCATGGTAGCCCAGTTTTCGGTAAACTTCGCCGCTCGCAGGCACCCTCTCGAAACCCAGTGAAGCCGAGTGAAACGAATCTGAGCAGAACGAATCCGAGCGAAACAAAGTCGGATATTGTCTCATCCGATCAGGAAGCACTGATTCTCGTCGATGCTGCTGACACCATTGTCGGTTATCTGGACAAGTCCGCTTGCCACGACGGCGACGGGATTCTGCATCGGGCATTCTCCGTGTTCCTCTTCAATTCCGCCGGGCAGTTGCTCATCCAGCAACGTGCAAGCAACAAGCGTCTGTGGCCCGACTACTGGTCCAACAGCTGTTGCTCTCATCCACGCCAGGGAGAAGTAGTGGATGTCGCCGCAGGCCGACGCGTCGAGCAGGAACTGGGCATGCACTGCGACCTGACGTTCACCTACAAGTTCGAATACAGCGCAAGCTTTGCTGGCGCCGGCACCGAGCATGAGCTGTGTTGGGTCTATCTCGGGCAAACGACAGACGAACCTGTGATCAACACCACCGAGATCCGCGATTGGCGTTGGATCGATCCTGCCGAACTCAGCGCAGAGTTGCACGCGCGAGCCGACACGTTCACGCCATGGCTCACGCTGGAATGGCAGCGCCTGACTGAGGACTTCGCAGCCCTGCTCCCCGGTTAACGCCCCTCCCGGGCGGCAGACTCCCAAGCGGCCGAGGACCGATCGCTCACAACAGCAACCAGATGCCAACCACCACGAGAACCGCACCAGCAATCTGCCGCTGACTTATCGCCTCTTTAAAAAACCACATCGCTGTGAGGAACGTGAAGAGCAGCTCCACCTGACCCAGCGCTCGGACCAGGCCTGCGTTCACCAGCGTCATGGCGCTGAACCACGCAGCCGACGCTGCGGCACCCAGCAAGCCCACCCAGAGTGCGGAGCGCCAGTTGTGGCACACTCGCGTGAATTCTCCGGGTTCCCGCGCAAGAAGGTACGCTCCCATGGCGATCGTCTGCAGGGTCACACTAACCGCGAGTGTCAGACCGGCGCGCATCAGGAAATCGCCGTGGGCCAAGCTCAACGCGGCCGCCCGATAGTTGACTGCGGCGATTGCGAAGCCGGCACCCGCCAGTATGCCAAGCAACAACGCGCGATTACCACGAAACAAGCTCGCTAACGCACCGCGCAACGACATGAGTGCCACACCAAAGAAACTGACCGCGATGCCCAGCCACTGGCTGCCGGCCAGCGTGTCCCCCAGAATCACGAACCCCACCAATGCAGTCAGAGCAACCTCACTTTTCGAAAAAGTGGTCCCAACGGCAAAGTTATCGTGGCTAAAGGACGCAATCAGCAACGCCGTAGCAGCGATCTGGCCAAAACCTCCCAGCAGACAGTGCAGCAGGAATTCCGCTGTAACAGGAGGCACATCCTGCTGAACTCCAAGCACCAACAGATAAATCCAAACGAAAGGGATGGCATAGTAAAAACGGATGTACGTGGCACCATTGACCGAAAGCGTGCCTGTGGCTCGCTTCTGTAACATCGAGCGGAGGTTCTGCAGAAAAGCAGCAGCAATGGTAATGGGGATCCAGATTTCCATGGCGTCTGGCGCGATTGTTAGCGCGCGGAGAATTGCAGGATGTGTGCTTCCTGCCGCGACAGCCAGTTGTAGCGCAAGAGCAGGATAACTGCCGCTACTCCGAGACCGGCGAGCAAACCAACCCAGAATCCTCGCACGCCTTCAAATGCCCCGAGTGCCGGAATCTCAATCCAGCCGAACCCCAGGCTGATGCCTACCGGCAAGCCAATGAACCAGTAGCTGAATATCGCCACCCACATGGGCGTGCGGGTGTCTTTGAATCCGCGTAGCGCGCCAATAGCCGTCACCTGGGTATCGTCGAAAAATTGATAGAGCACGACAAACAGCAGAAGATCCACCGCCAACATGACGACCGGCAGATCGTTACTGTAGAGCTGGGCGATAGCACCGCGCGAGAAATACAACACAACCGCCGCCAGCAGGGCAAAGCACAATGAGACACCGATGGCGACCCAGCCACTGAGCCGCGCGGCTGCAAAATCCCGCGCGCCCACGTTGTAACCCACGCGAATGGAAACCGCCATGCCAAGCGCCAGCGGCACCATGAAGGTCACGCCGCCAACGTTGCCTGCAATCTGATGCGCCGCGACCACATCCACGCCGAGCCGAGCGATCAGCAGCGTCACCACCGAGAACATCGAGAACTCGAGAAATATCGTCAGTCCGATCGGTAAGCCAAGCTTGATCATCCGGAAAATTGCTGTGGCATCCGGCCAGCTGAATCGATCGAAGACCCCGGCAATACGTATTCGTGAATAGATCACGACCAGAACCATCGCGATGAGTTCGTACCACATTACAATGGCACTCGACCAGCCGCAGCCGACCCCACCCATGCCGGCATAGCCGAACGCGCCATAAATGAACAAGTAGTTGAGCGGTATTTTCAGCAGCAGCGCTGTCGTTGCAATCACCATGGCGGGCGTGGTCCAGGACATGCCGTCACAGAGGTAGCGCAGAGCGAAATAGCCCAGTATCGGCAATACGCCCCACGAAATCGCTTTGAGATAACCTACAGCGATCGGGATCGCCAACGGGTCAACTCCGATCATGTGGTAGAGCGGTTCCACGTTGACCAGAAAAATCGTCAACAGGCCACCCCCGATCAGCACCACCCACAGCGCCTGCCGCACGACTTCGCCGGACTCACTCTCACGACCTGCACCATGGAGTTGCGAGACCGATGGGGTCAGCGACATGATCACGCCGGACAAGAGCATCAGTGTCGGCCAGAAGAAATTACCGCCCAGCGCCACCCCTGCGAGATTCGCCGCATCGACTCGTCCCGACATCATGGTGTCCGCAACGCCCATGCCCATCTGCGAGACCTGCGTAACCATCATCGGCAGCGCCAGCCAGAGTAACCGGCGCAACTCCACGAGCGCGCTATCTTTCATTCACCAATCCGATCCAAGCCAGGCGAGCG
>JAPUFN010000070.1 GCA_027293665.1 Gammaproteobacteria bacterium
CCGGCACAATGGCACCACTGGCGGTTGCTCCACGAAATGGCCTGTGCCACTTTTTGTGCTGAATCGCCCAGTCAGTCTCCCGGACGATCTGCCGAGGCTGCCCCGGACCCACTCCAATCGGCAGTCTTTGACTGAGCCCGCGCGTTTGACTGAGCCGCAGGCTTTGACTGAGCCGCAGCCTTTGGCCGAGCCGCAGCCTTTAACCGAGCCGCAGCCTTTAGCCGAGCCGCAGGCGCTGTTTCGCCAGGAAGTCGTCCTCGCCCGCAGCCAGCGACCACTGGGTGCGGTGTCCTTCGGCCTGCCCGCGGCGCACTTCGTCGCGGGGGCCGTGCTGTGCGTGATCGTCGTCCTCCTGGCGGTATTCGCGGTCACCGCAAGCTATGCCCGTAAGGAAACGGTCGTGGGCTATCTGACCAGTCAAGGCGGGATTGTCCATGTCTTTCCAACATTCAGCGGCGGCACCCTGCTTGCGCTCAACGTCCGCCAGGATGACAACGTGCGCGCAGGTGACGTGCTGGCTCTGGTGAGTGCGCAACGACCCCTGGAAGGCGGCGGTCACCTGGGTGATGTGCTGCACGACGAACTCGCGCAACGCTATGTTGAGCTAACGGCACAACTACGCCGCGCAAGCAAACGCTTCGACCTGCAGCGTAGCGCCAGCGAAAACACCCTGACTTCCCTCACCGCTGAAATCGCCAGTGCACAGCACGCACAGACGCTGCGCACGCAATACCTGAATTTACTGAACACTCGAACCGCCGCATTGCAGCGGTTGCGAAGCGGCGGCAACATCGCAGAGATGCAATGGCTCGATCACCTCCAGGATGCGCTGCAGGCAGAAGCGAGGATCACGGATTCCGCAAGTCAGCTGGTCCGACTGCGCCGGCAGTACGCCAGCGAATCCGCGCGACTCGCTGAGTTGCCGGAGCTTGCCGCCTCGGCTCTGGCAGAACTGCGTCTGCGGCAGTCAGAAATTGACGTCCAGCAGGCCGAAATTCGTAGCAAGGGGCGAGTGGAGATCCGCGCACCACTCGCTGGCGCCATAGCCGATGTGAAAGCAAGCGTCGGTTTCCGGACCCGCGCAGACGTACCGATCGTTACCATCCGGCCGCACGGCACGGCTCTGGAAGCGCGACTCGTCATACCCCCACGGGCCATCGGCTTCGTCACACCGGGCCTGCAGTTGCGGCTGATGTACGACGCCTTCCCCTATCAACACTTCGGCAGCCATGCAGCAGTTGTGGTGAGCATCGCAGATGATCTGGTCTACACCGGCGAATATCTCGGTCCAGTCAATCTCAGGGCTCCGGCATACCTTGCGCGTGCGCGGCTCCGGCAACAGACAGTTACAACAGCCGAGGGGCAAATTCGCCTGCGCCAGGGGATGTCACTGCGCGCTGATATCCTGCTCGAGGAACGATCGCTGTTCGAGTGGCTGCTGTACCCCTTACGCTCGCTCAGTCACCGCAGCTGAACGGTTAAACGTGTTCTCCCGCCACAAGCTGCCCGTGGTGCTGCAAAGTGAACATTCGGAGTGCGCGCTCGCCTGCCTTGCGATGGTAGCGTCGTACCACGGCCACGCCATCAGCATGACGCAGCTGCGTCAGCGCTACCCGATCTCCCAGCACGGCAGCACACTGCGCGACCTCATGACGCTGGCGCAATGGCTCGGGTTGTCGACCAGAGCGGTGAAGGTCGATATCACGGACATCGAAAATCTCAAGTCGCCCGCGATCCTGCATTGGGATCTGGATCACTTCGTGGTGCTCAAGCGCGCCCGGCGCAGCCGTTTTGGGCGCAGCCGCTTCGAAATCCACAATCCCGCGTTGGGCGCTCGCCAGTACCGTCGCGCGGATCTGGCGCTACATTTCACCGGTATCGCTCTGGAACTCACGCCACGACCGGATTTTGTCGCGCAAGCCCCACCGCCAAGGCTGAAACTCACTGCCCTCCTGCGTGGCTACCGCCGCTTGAGCCTGCCGCTGATGCAGATCATCGGACTGTCGATTTTCATCCAGGCATTCGCCCTGGTCGCGCCCTTCTACCTGCAGTTTGTCGTCGACGAGGTCCTGGTAAAGCAGGACCACGCGCTACTCTCGACGCTTGCCATCGGCTTCGCCGGGCTGACGCTGCTGGCCACCACCACCAGGGCGTTGCGCGGTTTCAGTGCCACGTTCATCGCCAATACCCTCAGTGTTCACGTCAACTCCAGCCTGTTCGGTCACCTCATCCGGCTGCCGATGCGCTATTTCAGCAATCGTCACGTGGCTGACGTGATATCCCGTTTCGATTCGCTCAAACCTATCCAGGAATTCATCACCGGCGGCGCGGTCGCCGCGGGCGTGGACGGGTTGATGGCAATCACGACGGCGTTGCTCATGTTTGCCTATGCACCAGGGCTTACCGCCGTCGTTGTGGCCTTCCTCGGGCTCTATGCCGGGCTGCGAGTTGCCACCTTTGCCATGCTGCGCGCCCGGCAACAGGAGTCGCTCGGCCAGCATGCGAGCCTGGATGCACATTTCATTGAAACCATACGCTCGCTGCAGAGCATCAAGGTTGCCGGACGGGAAGAGGAACGTGGCAACCTGTGGCAGAACAAACTGATTGAAGCCTGCAATACCGATGTGCGGATCGCCCGCCTGCAGATCTCGCTGGAAACGGTGCGCTCGGCCATCAACGGCAGCGAGGTCATCCTCGTGGTTTATCTCGGTGCCGGACTCGTCCTGGAAAGTGCATTCACGGTCGGCATGCTGTATGCGTTCATGGCCTACCGCAGCCACTTCTCCGGCGCGGTAGGCAATCTCGTGGATGAGTTCATTCGCTTCCGGATGCTGGGGCTGCATCTGGAACGCGTTGCGGACATCGGCCACACCCGCATCGAAGCCTGCTTCGCAGATGCGGACATCTTCGGGCCACCCGTGCGAGGCGCCATTGAGCTCGACAACGTGAGCTTTCGTTATTCGGCCACGGGGCCACTGATCCTCGAATCACTGTCTCTGCGGTTCGCCGAACACCGCCTCATCGCCATCTCAGGTGCCTCCGGCTGCGGCAAGTCGACATTGCTGAAAATTCTACTCGGCCTGCTGGAGCCCACGACGGGCCGCCTGCTGGTCGCCGGGAAACCTCTCACGCCAGCGCAGCTGCGCGGCCACCGCTCAGCCATCGGCGCGGTGCTGCAGGAAGACGCGCCACTTTCCGGCTCGATCATCGATAACGTTTCACACTTTGATCCACAACCTGATCTGCAGCAGATTCAGACGTGCTGCACGCTGGCTGAAATTCA
>JAPUFN010000071.1 GCA_027293665.1 Gammaproteobacteria bacterium
CCGTTCTCGTTTCGTTATCCGTTGATCGAAGGACAAGGCAACTGGGGCGCGCCGGATGATCCGAAATCTTTCGCAGCCATGCGCTACACGGAAGCGAAGCTATCGCGTTACGCGGAACTGCTGCTGGCGGAAACCAAGCAGGGCACGGTTGACTTCACACCAAATTTTGACGGCACGATCGACGAACCGACCTTATTGCCCGCGCGCCTGCCCTTCGTGCTTCTCAACGGCAGTACGGGGATTGCAGTAGGCATGGCGACTGATATTCCGCCACACAACATGAATGAAGTCATCAGTGCGTGCATACACCTGTTGGATTCGCCGAAAGCAAAAGTCCGCGATCTGATGACTCACATCAAAGGACCGGATTTTCCATCCGCAGCGATGATCATCACGCCGGAGGCGGACATTCGCGAAATGTACGAAACCGGCCGCGGCAGCGTCAGGGCAAGGGCCATATACCGCGTAGAAAGTGGCGACATTGTGATCACGGCGTTACCGCATCAGACCTCGCCTGCAAAGATACTCGAACAGATCGCACACCAGATGCACGCCAAGAAGTTACCGATGCTTTCGGACATTCGCGATGAATCGGATCACGAGAATCCAACCCGCCTGGTTCTGATACCAAGGTCTAACCGGGTGGACGTGCATCGATTGATGAGTCACCTGTTTGCGACTACCGATCTCGAGCGAAGCTTTCGGATAAACGTAAACGTGATCGGGCTCGATCAGAAGCCTCAGGTTAAAAACCTCGTGGTCATGCTCAAAGAATGGCTCGAATATCGGCAGATCACCGTGCGTCGGCGCCTCAGTTACCGGCTCGACAAGATTAACGAGCGACTGCACATCCTGGATGGGTTACTTGTTGCCTATCTCAACATCGATGAAGTTATTCGCATCGTTCGTGAAGAAGATGAGGTGAAAGCTGCGTTGATGAAGAAATTCAAGCTCAGCGACATCCAAGCCTCTGCCATTCTCGACCTCAGATTGCGCCACCTTGCGAAGCTCGAAGAGATGAAGCTGCAGGGTGAAAAGGATGAGCTTAGCGGCGAGAAAGTTGATCTCGAAAAAATTCTCAAATCCAAGGCCCGGCTGAAGACGCTGATCAAAAATGAGTTGCTTGCCGATGCAGAAAAATTCGGTGACGAGCGCCGCTCTCCCCTGGGCGTGGAAACCGAGGCGGCCGCATACAGTGACGAAGACCTCTTGACCAATGAACCCATCACAGTGGTGCTCTCCGACAAGGGCTGGGTGCGCTCGGCAAAAGGCCATGAGCTTGATCCACTGGAGCTCAACTACCGCGGTGGCGACGCCTATGGTCACTCGGCATGCGGCAGAACCAACGAGGTGCTTGTTTTTCTGGACACCACAGGCCGCAGCTACGCCATAGCGCCCCACACCTTGCCTTCGGCACGCAGTCAGGGAGAACCGCTGACCGGTCGCTTGAAACCGCCGGCCGGGGCGCGGTTTATCGGGGTCGCAATGGGACAGGGTAATGCCAGGGTATTGCTCGCAAGCGATGCGGGTTACGGCTTCATCGGAACGCTTGAGGATATGGTAACGAAGAACAGGGCGGGTAAGACCTGCCTCAGCGTACCTAAGGGTGGCGTCGCGTTACCGCCGGTGCCCGTTGATCTCGAGCAGGATCAGCAGGTCGTTGCACTAACTAACCAGGGACGAATGCTGGTATTTCCTCTAGCGGAAGTCCCCGAGCTTGCCAGAGGCAAGGGAAACAAGTTGATCAACGTACCGACGGCGGCGTTCAAGTCACGAGAAGAGTACATGATCGCGATACAGATTCTCGGATTGTCAGATGAGCTGATCGTTGTCGCCGGGCAGCGCCATTTGCGTATGAAGTACAAAGACCTCGAGCACTACATAGGCGAGCGCGCGCGGCGCGGCCGCAAGCTGCCGCGGGGGTTTCAGAAGGTGGACTCCCTGGCAATCGAACCGACTGGATAGCGCTCGGCAGCGGCTTCAATTTCGCGCACCTGCTCGGCAATCAGCGACTGGTGGGTCGGATCGAGACGGTTGATCAGCCACGCGGCAGGCGGTGTTGATTCCAGTTCCGTCAGTAGTGGATTGTTTATGGGTTGCGAGTCAAATCGCGCAAACTGGCCAATGCGATCGTAGAGTTCCGCACTCACGGCGAGAGTTGAGTCCTTGGCGAGTGCTGAGAGCAGCGCAGTATCGGCGACTTCAGCAACATCCGGCGCAGGCGAACGGCTACGTGGTAGTTCGATCATGTGCAGACCGAGTCGGTACGTGCCCCAGGATTCTGCCGCATGCAGCAGTTGCGCGAGGGCGAATGCGGCACAGATGACCTGAAAAGGACGGTCCGCGTCAGCGGTGTCATCAAACTCGAGCAGCAAACCGGTGCCGCTGAGTTCGCAGACTCGCGCGTAGTAGATGCCGGCAATCTCGTCAGCAAAGAAACTGGCATGAGCGAGTTCCCGATCGCGTTGCTCACGAGTGAGACTCAGCTGATTGAAGAGATTGAGCACGAGCAGATAATGCGGCACCACAGGCTCGTTCAACCCGGCTGGTACGTCCTGGATATCGTCGGTGTCGGCGGTTTGTGGTCTGCCGGGCAGCTGCACCTCGCTCAGGCCATACAATGCCAGTGGCACCAGCAGCACGATGAGCGCGGACATCGCCAGCGTCGCGTCCGAGACGTTCTCAGCAAACGTGGGCGCGGGGGTGAGTTGGATGCGCGCATAGCCGATGATGCTGCCGCCCTGCACGATGGGCTGAGTGAAGGCATGCCCTTTGCGGATATCGCCACTAATGGCGAGCATTTTGTTGTTCACCGTATAGATACTCACGCCGGTTACCTCGTTGAGTTCCAGCAGACGGTTGGCGAGCACGCCGAGGTGGATCTGATCGCGCTGTATCAACGGTTCCACGGCCAGGGTCGCAAGGCCAGACGCCAGCGCGCTTCCGAAGTGTTGTATGCGCTCAGGGTCCTCGTTATCAGTGAGCCAGGCAACGCCGAGACTCGCAGCGACGGTGAAGCTGATGGCGAGTCCGAGCAAAAGACTCCGGCGTGCCTGTTTGACGCGCAATAACCAAGACGTTAGCTTCAAACTTCGAGTGCTCCGCTCGTGTAACCAGTAATTGAGTCAAATCCGATAGAGTTAAATCAGGTCGATTGGCAGGAAAGGCGGTTAAGTGGCCAGCGAGATAATTTTGCTAAATGTGTCGGGACGAGATCAACCGGGTTTGATGGCCATGTTGACATCCCAGTTGGCTGTTTATCAAGTGCGCATCCTCGATATCGGTCAGGCGGTCATCCATGACGAACTGAATCTGGGGATGCTGATTCAGATTATGGACGAAACGCCAATACCCGACGTGCTTGCAGCACTCCAGGCCACGGCTGAAAAACTCTCGGTAACGCTGCGCTCTACGCGAGTGTCTTCCGCGGATTATGAGGAGTGGGTGGGCGGTCAGGGTAAAGCGCGTTACATCCTTACGTTGCTTGCGCAGAGCTTCACAGGTGGCCAGATTGCCGCGGTGACCGAGCTGATAAGCCGCCATGGCTTGAACATCGATGCGGTGCAACGATTGTCGGGTCGCATTCCGCTGGAGGATGGAGTTGCGCAATCGCGCACCAGCGTGGAGATGAGTCTGCGTGGCAAGGTTATGAATGCCAGTGACCTGAAAACCGATCTGCTGTCATCGGCGGATGAGCTGGTATTCGATTTCAGCATTCAGGAAGACACAGTCTATCGTCGCAACCGGCGCCTGGTCGCTTTCGATATGGATTCCACGCTGATTGACGCCGAAGTCATCGACGAGCTGGCGGATTATCATGGCGTGAAAGACGCTGTGTCGGAGATCACCGATCGAACCATGCGTGGCGAGCTCAACTTCCAGGAGAGCTTTACCGAACGTGCCCGTCTTCTGGCGGGACTTTCAGAGTCCGCACTCAGAGAAGTTGCAGAATCGGTACGCCTCAACGACGGTGCGCATCGCCTGATTCGTTCTCTCAAACATTTTGGCTACAAGACGGCCATCCTCTCGGGTGGTTTTCAGTACATGGGCGAGCGCCTGCAGGCGGAACTCGGCATTGACTACGTATTCGCCAACCGCCTGGAGATTGTCGACGGCGTTATGACCGGGGCAGTCGAGGGTGAAATTGTTGATGCGGAGCGCAAGGCGGAGTTGCTCGAAGAGATTGCTCTGCGCGAAGGCATCTCTCTGCAACAGACCATCGCAATTGGCGACGGGGCCAACGATCTGCCGATGTTGAGCCGCGC
>JAPUFN010000072.1 GCA_027293665.1 Gammaproteobacteria bacterium
TTTCAGAACCACCATCTTGCGCCGCAGGCGCCCCTGCACGTCGCGGTTGAGAACCGTCGGCAGAGTATTGAGCGTCAGGATTTCATCGATGGCGGTGTGCGCCATCTTTTCCCGGCCTTCGTCGCTTGCGTAAAAGTGTGAGACGGCGAAAACCGTTTTGTTGGGTTGGATCTGTTTGAGGAACTGACACGACTTCACCACCGTCGAGCCGGTCCGGACCATGTCGTCAAACAGCACGATGTCGTGGCCATGGATTTCATCGAACGTCGACTCGCTTTCTTCGTGCAGTTTTATCTCCACCTCCCGCTCACCGGAACGCTCCTTGTCCAGGAGAATGAACTTGGCTCTCGGCAGGCCGAGGCGCATGAACATCTCCTTCACGAAATCCCTTGCCCCCTTATCCGGCGCGCACAGCGCCAGCCCTTCTCCAGCGCGGCCGTAGGAGACAATGTTGGAGTTGTGGAGATAGTCGACGTAGATCTCGTATGGGATCAAGTTGTAGAACCGGTTTTCGAATACCCTGCTGAACTCCTGTTGCACGGCGAATGAATGGTTGTGGACGGTAATGACACTGTCGACACCCGCGAGCCTCAGCATCTGCGCATAGAGTTTTGCAGTGTAGGGCTGGCCGTCGAATTTCTTGAGATCGCTTTCGTCGCGAGTGAATTTCGTTTCACCAAGATCACGCGTTGCGCCGCGATCCTGCGCGCTGTAGTAGAGATCAGGTTCAACCAGCAGAACCGCCGCCGCACCATTTTCCTTTGCGGCGCGGGCAATCAACAGATTGCGCATGGCAAGATTCTGCCGGCTCACCAGCCGACTCGAGGTGCTGACGATAACCACCTTTTTACCGACCAGGGCATGGCCGATACTACTGAAATCCTGCTCATCAGAGATGAAGCGTGGACAGAATTCCGAGTTTGCAAACGTCTTCATGCTGATGAGATCGGCGATGTCCTCGGTCTGGCCTACGGCGAAGGCGACATCAATGGCGAAAGGATCATCCGAAGAGTTGCCGACGACAATCACGTCATCAGGCCTTGCTGTAGTTTTGCTCAAAGCAGTCTCTCGAGGTGGGCACGCGCACCATGAACTGGACGCGCGCAATGGTCAATGGTGCAGACAAACTTATTGAAAATTTCCGACGGCGGCGATCGACTCACACAGGATACGCTATGATCGGCAACCCCAAACCAACGCTGCGAGCGTGCTCCAAATCGCGATGAACTCAGCCGGATACACCTCACTGGTCTTCATCGGGATGCTGCTCAACGTGCCAACGCAAGCGCAGGAACCGGTGAACGTGAACTGCAATGCTGACCTGCTTTGCGTGAAGGTCTACAAAGGCGAACTGGTACGACTCGTTGTTGAAAACAAAACCGACAAACCGCTGAGCTTCAAACTTTTCTTCACAACGGCGAATCTCCGTCACCTGAATCCGGCAAAGCGACTGCTGAGCAAACCAATGACCACTGAACTCGTCTCGTTTGCCCAGCCGGATGAATCCTGGGGATACGAATACCGCATCCACTATGGTCACGAATCGCACGCTCACGACGACCACTACCTGTATACGTTGCCGTACAGACCCGGCTCGACCTACCGGGTGAGTCAGAGTCACACCAACCTATCAACGCACAGATACGGCAACCTGTATGCGATCGATTGGGACATGCCGGTGGGAGATCCGGTACACGCCGCGCGCGGGGGTGTCGTTGTCAGTACCTACGATCAATCGGCAGCGACGAGCGCCACCGGTTCCGCAACGGCCAATCACATCTGGCTGCAGCACAGTGACGCGACGATCGGCAAATACCTGCATCTCGATCACGCGGGCGTTTTCGTCACCGAAGGCCAGACGGTAGCAGCAGGCCAACGCATCGGCACTTCGGGCAATACGGGTTTCAGCAGCGGCCCCCACCTGCACTTCAGCGTTTCCTCCATCGGTGGCACCGTTCTGTATCGGACGTTCAACGTCAAATTTGGCACCAGCGACGGGCCGCAGTACCTGGTTGGCGATACCGCCTACCAGCACCCCGCAATGTGAGCGCCCGGTAGCGCAGGACGCGTACGGCAGGCGCAGTTACCATGCACGATCTTTAGACTGCGCTTTGCTATGGTGATCGGCGGCAGTCACCAAGGGGAGAATCGAGATGGCCGAGGCAACTCGCGAACTGTGCGTTCCTGACTGGAGCTATGTACCTGCCGATGAGTCCGAGCCCGTTCTGGAAACGACAGTCGGTGGAATTCTGCGCACAGCAGCCGCGCGCCACCCCGAGCGGGTGGCATTGGTCGAGGGCATTCTCGACGCCGACGCAAGACGCCGCTGGACCTACGCCGAGCTTCTCGCCGACGCGGAAACCGCCGCGCGAGCGCTCAGCGGCCGTTTCGAGAAAGGCGAGCGAATCGCGGTCTGGGCGCCGAACCTGCCCGAGTGGGTAATCCTGGAATTCGGCGTAGCACTTGCCGGGCTCGTGCTCGTCACTGTTAACCCGGCCTATCAACCCAGCGAGCTGCATTATGTTCTCAAGCAATCCCGCGCAGTCGGAATTTTTTATCTACCGGCATTCCGTGGCAACCCGATGGGCCAATCGCTCGAGGAGGTGAAGGGGGATCTGGATGAACTGCGCGAGACCATATCGTTTGATGACTGGGACGCCTTTCTCGCAACCGCCGACCCGAGCACCGAGTTGCCGGTCGTCACGCCCGATGATCCGGTGCAGATTCAATATACATCCGGCACCACCGGTTTTCCCAAGGGCGCCTACCTGCACCACCGCGGCATCACAAATAACGCACGCTTCTTCAGCGAGCGATTCGAAGTGACTGACGGCGACGTGTATGTCAATCCAATGCCACTGTTTCACACCGGGGGTTGCGTGGTGGGAACGCTCGGACCGGTCCAGCTCGGCGCGACCCACGTCTGCCTGGTGCAGTTCGATCCCGCGCTGATGCTGGAGCTGCTGGAGAGTGAGAAAGGCACTCACATGCTCGGCGTGCCGACCATGCTGATCGCCGTGATGGAACAGCCCGACTTCAACCAGCGCAATCTGGAATCGATTCGCAATGTCTGTTCCGGCGGCGCATCGGTTCCCGCCGAGCTCGTCCGCCAGATCGAGTCGACCCTCGGCGTAAAATTTTCGATTATCTACGGGCAAACCGAGGCGTCACCCGCGATCACGCTCATGCGACCCGACGATACGCCGGAAGACAAGTCCGGCACGCTCGGTCCGGTGCTGCCGCAGACCGAGATAAAAGTCATCGACCCCGAAACTGGTGACATCGTGCCGACCGGCATGCCGGGAGAGCTGTGTGCGCGCGGTTATCTCGTGATGCTCGAGTATTTCGAAATGCCGGACAAGACGGCGGAAACCATAGACGCCGACGGCTGGCTGCACACGGGCGACCTCGTCACGATGGATGAGCGCGGCTACACGACAATTACCGGCCGGCTGAAGGACATGATCATCCGCGGTGGTGAAAATATTTATCCGCGTGAGATCGAAGATGTGCTCTTTGCCCATCCAGCCATCGCCGAGGTGGCCGTGGTTGGCTTGCCTGATGAGAAGTGGGGTGAGATCGTCGCAGCTTTCATTCGCGATGCCGACGCGGGCTCACCGGTCGCTGATGACGAGCTGCACGGTTATATACGCGAGCATCTCGCCGCAACCAAAACCCCAAAACTCTGGTACCACGTAGCGGAATTTCCCCTCACGGGCTCCGGCAAAATCCAGAAGTTCGCCATCGTCGAAAAATGGCAAAACGGTGACTACGACTAACCAAGGATAGTACCGGGTATCAGCCTTTAGCCTTGCCATCGCCGCAACGGCAAACGCTATCGCGCGGCGTTAGTCAGGCGTGGCAGCCAGTTGTTGGACGGCCTGGCGCAATTCGCTCAACTCCTGCTCGAGCGCCGCGACCCGGGTTGCCAGTTCAGCCAGACGGTCCGGCGCGGGAGCAGCTTTCTGCGCAGTGCTCGATGGGATCGGCACAGGAGTAGACTCAATCTCCCCGAAAAACAGATGCATGTATGCAGAATCCTTGCGCCCCGCCGTGCGCGGCAAGCAGGCAACAAGTGGCCCACCTTCCCGCTCAATCAGTCCCTGGAGTGCTGCCGCGACCTCGTCGTTTTCTGCAAACGAATGCAAACGGCTACAGCGGGTTCTAAGCTCGCCAGGAGTCTGTGCGCCACGCAGCAGCAGAACACATATCAAGGCGAACTCTGCCTCGGAGAACTGAAATTCGGCAAACGGCGTGTTGCATAGACGCTGCGTGTACTTCTCGACCCGGCTGCTGAAATTTTCTTTGCTGCTGAGCAGATGCTTCTCTTCAAGTTGCCGGGCGGTTCGTTGCACATACCCGGACTCGAGCGAGAGCACGGGATCGCGACTCGACTTCTGGTTGCACGCATTGGTGAGCGCGTTCAACGTCAATGGGTACTGATCCGGCGTGGTCAAGGATTTCTCCATCAGACAGCCGAGCACGCGTGATTCATCAAGCGTCAATTCGATATTCAAAGCACGCCCCCTCGAAAAGCGCAGGCTATCATGACCGGTACCGGGTATTAGCCTTTAGCCTTCGCCGACGAGTAAAAGGCCAACGAATGATTACAGAGCGGGAGAAATGATACGCATGAGTAACTGCCTGAAGACTTTCGGCATCATCGTACTGCTGGCCGCCTGTCAGCCCGAGTCCGAACCAACCAAGACGCCGCAACCTGCAAGTGCCAGCGCACAAACCACCGCGACCGAAGATTCAGTCTCCGAAAGTGAACGGCTCAACGAGTGGTTCGCCGTCAAATTCGAAGAGCGGCTGCAGATGAGTCCCTCCTGGCTGACGCGCTTAGGTCGGAAAGATAGATACGACGAATACGATGAGCAAACCGAGGCCGAAGCCGACCGTCAGCTCGCCTGGCACGGAGAAACCGTCGCCGAATTGCGCTCGCAATTTGCCTACGACGCGCTCGATGCGGAAACGCAAACGTCGTACGACCTATGGATTTACCAGTACGAGCGGGCGCTGGAAGGCCGTGAATTCAGACGCAGCAACTACATAT
>JAPUFN010000073.1 GCA_027293665.1 Gammaproteobacteria bacterium
ACAAGTCAGGCTGCGAGCGCTTCGCCATCGAGCGTGATCCGATGCAACAATCGTCGTTCACCATGGTAGTCATTGATGGCATTGTGCCAGGTGCAACGATTGTCCCAGAAGGCAAGAGAGCCGGGCTGCCAGTGGAAGCGATAGGTGAATTCCGGCCGCGCGGCATGCTGGTAGAGAAACTGCAGCAGGGGGGCGCTCTCCTGGGCAGTCCATCCTTCGAAGGACACTGTAAATCCAGGATTCACGTACAGTGCCGGGCGTCCACTGCGGGGGTGTTGGATGACGACCGGGTGAATGGCGTCCTGAGTGGCAAGCTCAGGATTGCCCAGACGCTTGCTGAGATCAGACGGCCGATCGGATTTTGCGCCGAAAACGTGCCTTGATGAATGGACAGCGTTCAACCCGCGAAGCATTTTTTTCATCCCGTCGGACAAGGAGTCATAGGCTGCATACATGCTGGCAAACAACGTGTCACCACCGACTGCGGGGATCTCCAGCGCATAGAGCATGGAACCCAGTGCTGGAATCTGGTCATAAGAATGATCCGTGTGCCAGCCGCCACCGATGTTGGTCGACTGGTCCGGCTCTTTGCGGACTTCGGCGATGTTCGGATAGCCATCCACAGCCGTGAAGAACCGGTTGATGTTGATCGTTCCTACACGCTCTGCAAACGCGACGTGTTCCTCAGGCGTCAACTGCTGATCGCGGAAAAACAAAACCCCATGCTCCGCATGCGCCTGGCGAAGTTCTGTGAGCACCTCTCGAGAAAGCTCGTCTTTGAGGTCCAGTCCATTCACGAACGCACCAATCGCCGTGCTGGCCGGGGTGACGTTCAGGTGTTGATAATTCATGTGCTGTTCCTCCCTGCAGCAGCGCAATACTCGGTTTAAACCCTCTGCCTTGCAAGCGGTGGCGGGATCAGTTGCAGCAGAAGCCCGGAAAGCACATTCAACGTCGCAACCACCAGCAACGCACCTGCGTAGGCGCCCGTTGCATCGTGATAGTACGACACCGCGAGCGGCGCACCCGCACCCAGCACAAGTGCAAACGGCAGACCAGCGCTGCGCACTGCACCGAGATAACGGCGTCCGAAGTAGGCAGCCCATATAACTTCCTGCAGTGGAATCATTCCACCCCAGCCAAGACCCAGCATGCCAAACGCACAGTAAATCCAGAAAAGGGATGCATTCTCCACACTCCACACAATCCAGAACAGCGCAAGACCCGTCATCACCGCGCCCAGTGCCGCAAGCGGCTTTGCCGAAAGGCGATCAATGAAATAGCCCCAAACCGGCTTTGACAACATGGCGGGTATGGAAGCGGCCGTTATCGCATAGGCGGCCTGCGTGCGCGTAAAACCCTCATCCGTTAGATAGGGCACACTCTGCAACAGCATTACCACGATGTTGATGGAGAAAAGCCCAAACGAAAACACCAGAAAATAGAACGCCCAGGTTCGCAGAGCCTGGCGTCGCGTAAGAGAACGTTCGAGGTCCTGTTGTGCAAGCAGCGCCTGCCCCGCTGCCACCTCCTCATCGGTTTTGCCATCCGGATGCCAGCCGTGGTCCTCCGGCGTGCGGCGCATGACCATCGCTACCGGAAAAACGAGCACTGCGGAGCCCGCCGCCAGCAGAAGCCACGTCGAGCGCCAGTCAAAGTAGTCGATGGACAAGGTCACAGCAGGGGTGAGCAGAATCCCTCCAAAGGAAATACCCATCGCAGCCCAGGCCACGGCTTGGCCTCGCTTTTCTACGAACCACTTCGACAACGTGACGTTGACGACTAGATTGCCCAGCATCGCGCCACCTATTGTCACGAGAACACCATTCAGCGCAATCCATTGCCAGACGTTGGAGACGAAACTGTGCAAGCCAAGCGCAACCACCATCACCAGTCCGCCAATCAGCATCAGCGGGCGCGGCCCGAACCGATCGATATAAGAGCCGATGAGAAATCCGGTCATCCCCATGACCATCTGGCCAATCGATCGCGAAAGCGTGTATTCAGTCCTGCTCCAGCCGAGATCCTCGATCATCGGCAGCATGAAAGGGCCCAATACGTAGCTGAAGATGCCCATCGCGACAAACTGCGAGACAAAGGCGGCCGCGATAATGCGATAACCATAGTAAATGCGACGCGGAGCGACCAATGGGTACAATGCTCACTGAATGAATAAATGAACGTCCGCCATTACAGCACAATTGGATTTGAGGGAGCCGATGCTGACCGTATACACCGCGAAGTCGATTATCACCATGAACGCAAGCCAACCGCGAGCTACCGCAGTGGCTGTGCGTGAAGATCGCATCATTGAAGTGGGCAACCTCGAATCCATGCAGCCCTGGCTCACCAGCCACGAGCACGTCATCGATACCCGTTTCGCCGATCACATCATCACACCAGGATTCATTGATCCGCACCTGCACCCAACGATGGCTGCCGTGCTGCTGCCGATGGAATTCATCACCGCAATGGAGTGGAAACTACCCTGGGGAACGGTGGCACCGGTGACGACAGAAGCCGGATTCGATTCCCGCCTCGCGGAACTTTCCAGCGCCATACCCGATGCTGATGAACCTCTCTTCATCTGGGGTTTTCACCAACTCTGGCATGGTTCCATGTCGCGAAAACGAATCGACCGGATTGCCGCGCAGCGGCCGGTCGTGGTCTGGCACCGATCGTTTCATGAGCTCTATATGAATGATGCAGCTCTGACCTGGCTGCAAATCACGCAAGCCGAAGCCGGCAATCGTAAACAGATCGACTACGCCAACGGTCATTTCTTTGAGAACGGTCTGGGATACGCGATCGGCAAGCTGAATCCATACATCCTGAGTCCTGAGAAGTACGCACATGGCCTCGAGCGGCTGAAACAAGTTGTCCACTATGGCGGCCACACCACCATTGCCGACATGGCTGTCGGCATATTCGACTTTGCCATGGAGTGGGAAGCCTCAAAAGAGGTGATCGACCGTGAAGACACACCATTTCGAGTAGTCATGGTTCCCAGCGCACTGGCACTGCGCAGGAACCACAAAGACGATGAGTCCATCGTTTCGTTCCTGCAGGAACTGCCTGAGCGCAACACTTCAAGGCTGCTCTTCGGCGACCACGTCAAACTATTTGCAGACGGTGCCTTCTTTTCCCAGCTCGCCCAGGTCGGGCCTCCCGGTTACATCGATGGCCATCACGGCGAATGGCTGATGGCGCCCGAGCAACTCGAAGCCGCCGCACGCGTTTACTGGAACGCCGGTTACAAAATCCACCTGCACGTAACGGGCGACCTCGGGCTGGAGCTGGGTCTTGACGTCCTGAGCAAACTGCAATGGGAGCGGCCACGCTTCGACCATGGATTCACCTTCGAACATTTCGGCTTTTCCACTCCAGAGCAGGTTGCGCGCATCGCCCGGCTTGGCGCGCACGTTTCCGCCAACGTCTACTACCTCCACGAGCTGAGCGATATTTACGCACGTGAGGGCATCGGCTACGAGCGGGCAAGTCAGATGGCGCGGCTCGGCTCCTGCGTGGCTCAGGGCATCTGCACGACCCTGCATTCGGATTTCACGATGGCGCCCGCCCAGCCGCTCAACAGTGCCTGGGTGGCTGTCAATCGGATCAACTGCGAAGGCGACGTGATGTGCGTCGAGGAAGCACTGACCGTGGAGGATGCACTGGCGGCAATCACGATCAATGCCGCACAAGTCATCGGCATGGCCGATGAGGTTGGCAGCATTCGTGCCGGCAAGAAAGCGGATTTCACGATACTCGCGCAAGATCCTCTCGCCATCGATCCGTTGCACTTGAAGGATATTCGAATCGTCTCCACCGTGTACGAAGGTGTCCCCTTTCCGCTAGAAGAAGGTGCAGGATGATTCCGCTGACCGTCATTGGCGGTTATCTGGGCGCCGGTAAGACAACCCTGATCAACCGCCTCCTGGCCGGTGAACACTCGCGCCACCTCGGCGTGCTCGTCAATGACTTTGGCGACATCAACATCGACGTCGATCTCATCGCGCAACATGACGGAGAAACGTTGGCCCTCACCAACGGTTGCGTATGCTGCAGCATTTCCGATGATCTGGGTGCGGCGCTGGAATCGATGCGAACAAAAGAAATCGACCACGTTCTCATCGAAGCAAGTGGCGTTGCACAGCCTGCCAGAGTGGCCGACTACGGCCTCACCTGGCCTGGATTTGAACTCGCAGGTACGCTCGTGCTGATCAATGCCGAAGCGTTGCTCAAGCAACTGCAGGACAAATTTGTCGGTGAGCTGGTAGCGACGCAACTGACGCAAGCCGATCTTGTAATTGTCACACGGGATTCAGGTCTATCCAGCGCGCAGCGTAGCGCCGTCCTCGACCAGCTGTCCCGGCCATACACAACGTTCGATCGAATCGCTCATGAACCGGAAGCTGTCTTCAATCCAGCTGGCGGTGCGTCTGCTGTGCCGATCGCAAACCACACCAATCAGGTAAATGTTCCTTCGACTTTCGATTCCCGGTCTGTCGAGCTGCCACAGCGAGTGAACTCGGCATTAATCGCAGAATTATTCAAACTTGCACCCAGTGAACTGGCAAGAGCAAAGGGCTGGTTCACCGACCAGCAGGATTCGAGGTGGCAGATTCAGTATGCCGGTGGGGAATTGCGCTGTGAGGCAGATACAACAGGCAGTGCCAACCGGATTGTGTTCATTTTTTCAGCAGACCGCGCACCCGGCCAGTTCGACCGGGTGCTGAGCGAGCTGCTGATGCTATGACGCGTTTGCAGGAACAATCTTCATCCCGGCAAAGGTCAGTATCGCGACGAATACCAGTTCTGAAATGAAGGCGGGCAAAGTTGCATCACCCGGCCCGCCATCAACGACGAATCCTACCAGTCGACCAAGCGCGATGACTCCCATGAGGATCGCCACCGCATAGAACCACTGGGCTTTCTGCTGCACGATCCCAAGTGCCAGCAACACTCCAGCGGTCACGAACATTCCCCCCAGATCACCTCGCAGCGTGTTGAGTCCATCCGGGCCGATCGGAGTCACGTTGAATCCCCCGGCAGCCGCTGCAGGATCTATGAACATTAAGTTGATGCCCATAAACAGGAGCAACAACCCTATCAATCCGACCACGACTTTGATCGCAATCTGCATAATCCCTACCCTCTTCTCTTCATTCTTCTTTTAATTTACAGTCAGTGCCTCGATCACTTCGGCTACAACCGCATCGGCCTTCGCCCGCATTTCGTCATCCGTTGCATCCTGAATCGGATGGGCAACGAAAACACAGCGAGCCCCGGACATACCTAGCGCATCTGCCTGGGTTTGCGCCGCATCTTTGAACTCGATACTCGCAACCGCAACCGCGGGCTTGCCCTGAATCTCAAACCATACCGTGTCATGCAAACTGCACGTGGTACAGGAGCCTCAGTCAGCCAGCGCCTCGATGACAAAATCGTTGTCACGAAATATTTCCTGCCGCAGCGTATCCGGTGCCGGCTTGGCAAACGTCGGTTTCGCATACCGCTGCACCTTGACTCCAGGACAGCGTTCGGCAAGTAACTCTTCGAGATGATCAAGCAGCACGTTGCCGCGCGGCTTGGAAATGTCCAGCATCGCAAGTGTGCCGCTGATCACTTCCGGTCTTGGCGTGATTTGCCGGGCGACCGGCACACGCTCGTCTGTGGGATCCATTATGGTCGTCATGCAACCTCCTCAATTTTCCTGGATACCGAAATCGAACCTATCTCTCCAGTGGCCCAACCATGAAAGGCACCAGAGAATTTTCCCGCGTCCGCACCCGCAACTACCAGATGGATATCGTCTGCGGATTTGAATTTAGGCAACCGCTTGTCGAGCGCTGCGGCATCCATGCCTTCGGCCGTGGCTTTTTTGAAGCCGACCGCCGAGGTTGGATTTTCCACCAGTTCTCGAATGGGCCGCGCCGTCACTTCCTGAATTCGCGCTCGTATATCGGCCTTGCTGTAGTTGTCCCGAACCAGTGTATCGACATGTTCCGGACAAACCACCAGCAGCACCTCGGTCGCATAATGCGCTTTCGGATGGAACGCACTCTCCAGACCAAGCCCGAAGCTGCCAGCCAGCTGCGCTGCAGTCCGAGAATCCTGGTCTACGATCAGCGTCGGCCCGCTTGTCATTGTAAAAATAGTCACCACCGAATCCGTGGCTTCAAAGCCCCGCTCCACATGTAATGGCGACCAGGGATTGCGCTCCTCCCATTCCGCGAAGCACATTGAAAATTTCATGGGATTGCCGAGCGTTGAGCGCTCAGTGCCGCCGGGTCGCGCACCGCCAATATTACGAATCACCAGGCGCAGCCCGCGGCCGATCGTCGCGTTTGCGCGGTTGCCCTGACCCAGTGCGCCCAGCTTCATATTCATGCCGATTCGCTCGCGGATTGGGCCATTGACCACCATGACCGGGCTTGCTCCCATCGTCGTCGCCATGACGCCATGGATGTTGTATTCGTCCGTGCAGACAGCCTCCACCGCGGCAATGATGACCGGCAGATACTCAGGCCGGCAACCGGCCATCACCGCATTGATCGCGATCTTCTCGACTGTCGCTTCGCCCATGTTGGGCGGCATCACCGCCACCACTTCCTGCGGATCCCGCGCCGTGCCGGAGAGCATTCGGATCACCCGTTCCGGGGTCGGCGGTACCAGCGGTAAACCGTCTGAGAATCCCTGATCGAACATGAACTCGAACTCATCGTCCTGGCTTGCGATCTCGATTCGACGCGCACGCAACGGGCTGTTTTCCGCTTCGGCTCGCAGTTTCTCCGCAATGAGCGGATCGACAGACAGTGAGCCGCAGCCGGGACGCCATTCAGGCAACGCCGACCAGTCGAGATCTGGCGCCGTTAAAGAATGCGCTGTGGCTAGGTCGGTTGCCAGTGTCTGCCACTCGTCGCGCACGAAGCCGACGAGAGAGTGCTGCATGGAGCCCGTGCGGTCGGCAACGAAAAGTGTCGGCACCGTGTCGATGTCGTAGGCGAACGAAACCTTGAGGCTGGATTCGTCTAGTATCGGAAATGCCGGTTGGTACGTGCTGGTAAGGCGTGCATTGCCTTCGCGCGTCTGGCCGGCGATGAAGAAATCGAATTGATCGGAGAATGCCAGGTACAGAGCGTTCAGCACGGGCATAACGTCGTTGCAGGTGGGGCAATCTTCCTTGACGAAGCAGACAATCGCGGGCTTGTCACCCGGAAAGCTGTATGCGGCATCTGCCGCGTCATTGAGCAAAAATGCTGGTAGTTCCCGCATCGGTCTCTGTCCCCGCTTTCTGCCGGATTTGGCCATCTGAAGCCTGTACCTCATGACCGTACCCCAGTTACTATCATTAGACCACAGGAGGAGGTTACGCATGATTCTGCGAGGTGCCAGCTCAGATACGGCGAAATTCGAACAGGCGACCGGTTGGACATTCAAGCCGGAGGGAGCCTGTAAAGGGGACGTCTGCATTCCATTGTCCGAACCACCAGGTGAGACGATCGACGCGCTCGAGCTTGCCCAGGCGATGGGTTTGCCGGTGGTAACCCACGCGGACGGCGAACTGATTGCCATCGGTCCAGAATCCGTCGGCGCGCATGCACTGACCACGGCCGAGGCTCCCGATATCCGCCTGCCCGATCTCGACGGCAACGAATTCGCTCTGCGCAGCCTGCTCGGCCAGAAGATCCTGGTTTATGCCTGGGCGCCCTACTGAGGCTGCTCTGCCGACTTGCCCGTGTGGCAAGCACTGCGCGACGAACTTCACCCCAGCGGCTTTGAACTGGTAACGGTCGGACTGGATGCTTTAGGTGCCGACGGTTGTCGCCACTTCATGGAAGCCGCTGCGCCCACGCATCCCGCTTTGCTCGATCAGTACCACGTGCTGGCGCGCACACTTGGCGTGATCAACATACCCAGCAGCGTGTGGATCGATGAGCAGGGCATGATCGTGCGCCCGGCAGAGGCGGCCCCGGCACCACCAACACCGGCCGCGGAGAAGACAACTCCGGAACGGCAACTACCAGCGGACATGCCACAGCGCTTTATCGAGATGACGGGTGAAGCGATGAAGATAACGTCGCAAAGCGAGGCCTATCACGCAGCACTCAAGGATTGGGTCACCAAAGGTGCCGACAGCGAGTTCGCTCTATCGCCGGAAGAAGTGATCGACCGCTCCAGACCGCGCAGCGCGGATGTCGCGATGGGTCATGCACACTTCGAACTGGCCACCGCACTGGAGCTCGACGGCAACCACGATGCTGCCATCGAACATTTCCGCCAGGCGCATAAACTCGTCCCGGACAGCTGGACGTTTCGCCGCCAGGCCTGGTCGCTCGAACCCGGTGCAACCGGACCGTTTGCGCGATTCTGGCAGGGCCCAAGCGAAGATGACCCGGCAGCCTGGCCTTACGAGGGTGACTGGCTGGCTGACGTCAAAAAGATAGGCGCTGAGAATTACAGCGAACCCTGGCGGCCTTGAGCATTTTTTCGGCTCATGGAGCAAAATGGTTTTTTCGGTTGGGGAGGAGTCAGATGTCTGAATTGACGGAGTTCCGCTCGGAAGTCGCCGGATGGCTGGCTGACAACTGCCCCGA
>JAPUFN010000074.1 GCA_027293665.1 Gammaproteobacteria bacterium
GGCCAGAGTCTTTTCCCAAAACAGGGACGGAATCGACTTTGAAACCCAGATCGTTTTCAATCACTCGTTTGACAGTGCAGCGGTCCATCGCACTGATAATTCCATCCCGATCCTTCTCCGAGATCTCTTCAGGAAGCTCAGCACGAATTTTGAACGTTTGTTGATATCTGTTTTCAGGGTCAACGATGTTGTCCTGAACAATGCTGATGTCTTCGGTGGGAATGTCTCTGGCGTTGCAGTAAACCTTGGCAAAATAGGCAGCGCAGAGTGCTGACGAGGCCAAGAAATAGTCAAAGGGACCTGGAGCCGTTCCATCTCCCTTGTATCGAATGGATTGATCGCTGATGACCGTGAAGTCATCAAACCTGGCCTCCAGCCTAAGATTGTCCAGAAATCTGACTTTTACCTGCATATTGTTTCCCGTGGTTCGCTCATCGATTCATCAGCTGTTCGCTCGGAGTATAGGAAGTATAAATGGGGTTCTCAAACTATCCCCTGCCCGGGCATCGAGCCCACGGCATCAGGGTAGCGGCGGTTGACCCGGTGACGCTGAGTGAAACCCTTCAACCCAGCGCAGGCGGTGCCCGGCCTGGTGGCTGCCGCGGTGCATGCACCGGGCGCGCTTTGCCGGCCAGGTGCGCGAGGATCGCCTTGATCACGACCGGGGCTTCGATGCACGCGCGATGATGCGCATCGCGCCGCCGCTGTCTGTGCAGGTCTTAACGTCGATGCCGAACACGCGCTTGAGGCGCTGTGGCCATGTAGGGGCAAAAGGCAAGGCCTGATTCCATTTGGAAGTCGACCGCGCGAGCGTTTAGCTAGGAGCCCTTCACGGCCAGAAGCCCATCGCCATTCAACTTCGCGGCAAACCCGGCGTGGCGCAATCGTCTGGCTACTTCGTTGGGAACATCCCTGCCGCTGGTCAGTTTGTTCGGCGTGCCGGTGTAATGAAACAGTTTACCGTTGCGCTTGAGCACCCTGGCCAGTTGGTCATAAAAGGCCTGCGAGTAGAGTTCTCCGGCAATGCCGAAACGCGGCGGATCGTGCAAGATCGCATCGAAGGAATCGCTTTGCAGTGCGCCGATCTGCTCGGCAATGTCACCATGAGCTAAGGTCAGTCCGCTGCCGATCTCCGGCGACCAGGGATTGAGGCTGCGCAGCCAGATCACGTCGGCGTTCTTCTCGTAGGAATGCACCTGCCTCGCCTGACCCAGCAGGCACCAGGCGGCGAAGTATCCGAGCCCGCCGCAGGTGTCGAGAATCACCTTGCCACGCGGTTGAATCAATCCCACTTTGCGTTCGGCGTCCGCATAGGGTGAGACATGCGCCGTGGGCAGCATCTTGATGCCGTCGATTTCGAATGTCGGCGGCCCCCATTCCGTGGGCACCAACTTGATCAGCGAGGTTGTGAAACGCGCCACGGGCTGAAAGGTCTCGCCGATCCAGTGGTAAACGGTTCTGTCCTTGCAGGCTTCTAAATAAGGGAATCGTTCGCCTTGCCAGATCCATCCCTCAACCCCCACCTCGACGCTCGTCATCGAGCGATCGAGGTCCAGCGAGCATTCGACCGTGGGCGCACCGGCGCGCGGGGCCGCCCGCAGTGCTCTGTGTACTTTCTGTGTCAATAGCGGTCCAGTCATTCCTTCGTCCGTGGAGAGGATTCTGCGGAGCTTACTGAATTGCGCGCGCCGTGGTTGATGCACGTCAAGGGCAGGCACGATCTGTGGTCTACCCGAGCATAGGAAGTGTGAACGGGGTTCTCAACCTATCCCCAGTCAAGTCCTTGACGAAAAATGCACCAGCGCACGCTGGTGCGCGGGGTTGCGCAGCGCAAATTCGGGCTAGCTGGCCCTGCTCTCCTGATGCTGCACGCTTCTTTGCCACCACGCTCCCGCCTCGCGCAACCATCGGCCCAGCCCCTTGCTCGGGCAACACCTCGTCAACGAGCAGCGCACCCGTCTCGGCCATGACCACGGTCACGCTGATATCGGCGGCCGATCGCAGCCCAAATCCCCGCATCACCTCAACGTGGCTGTGGCCGCCGCCAATCAGCAGAAGTTTCTTCATTGGATTTCTTGCAGTTGCCTTGAGAATGAAATTTCGCCATACCACGCCATACTGTTCTCACCTGTCTCGTCGCTGTCTGTTGCTATCGCGATGCCCGTGATGCGCGGCACCGGTTCGCCGAATGCTTTCCTGAAATCGCCCCTTACATTGCGTTCCACCGCGATCAACTGCCCCACCTGCCCGGCGCCGCTTGATGCGACTACCATGTGCACGCGCTTCGTATAGGCGTTCCAGGCGGTGGTGCCCGGTGGATCGTCATTGCTCCACACATAGCACAGTGCAGCCAGCGGCAGGCGCTCGCCATACAAGACCCGTGCGATCCGGATGATGATGCGCTCCAACAAGGAAAGCCGCATGATGTCGAAATCGAAAAATACGTAGATCCGAGCGGGAAAATCATCGCCCCGCTTGGTGTGAAGAGCTGATTTTTCGTTTGGCCGGGCAATACGCCAGCGCCAATGCATCCACGGCGTGGTGTTTGGATCGATATCGACTTTGCGCGCCAGTCCCGACATTGCAGCGTCGGCCACGGCCCGCAAAACGGTGACGCCGTCAACGCTTACAAGCGTGTACTCGGTGTGCTTGGGAATGCCGGCGATGTGAACCGGTTCCCATTCGGGTGGAAGATCATCGCCAGGCTGCAGACTGGAGAACGTAGCGACCCGCACCTGGTTGGTATCTCCGATGTCCCCTGTGCGGTTGGCACCAGTCGTATCGTCGGCGATAGCGATCGTGAGGGCACCGGTTACGAGGACACCCGCAGCGACCAAAAAACGTAACTGCGGCCAGCGTGTGTGTTTCATTGTTTTGCCTTGAGCAGGCCGGGTTGTTCGCGCACCAAACGGTGTCTCGGCGAACAACATGGGTGGCCCGGACGAGTTTGCAACCGTGGCCGATCTCGAAGCGGTGTATCGAGTGATCGCGCTGGCTGCATTCGACTGCCTTTGCCAGCGGCGTGCAGGAGCACAGTCGCCTACTTTCGCCACCTCCTTATCGCTCAGGCACGAGGCCAGCTGCTCGCGAACGGTTGCCGAAGTGCCCGC
>JAPUFN010000075.1 GCA_027293665.1 Gammaproteobacteria bacterium
GATCGGCAAGCCGATTTTCAGAATACGCAGAATCTCAGCAATTCGCGGCGGCTCGAAATGCGAAAGCACCTTCGTGGCTCGGAAGTATGACGAGCGCAGGAGCAGGCAGATGAGGATCAGTTCGAACCACATGACGATCGCAGTCGCCCAGCCGCAACCCTCACCCCCCAGCTGTGGCGCACCAAACTTACCGTAGATGAACATGTAGTTTAGCAACCCGTTTAACGGCAACGCAGCACCGGCGATCAACATCGGCGGCAGAGTTTTGCCAAGCCCCTCCGACGTGTAGCGCAAAGTGACGTAAAGCAGAACGGGCGGGATGCCCCAGGCTGCCGAGCGCAGGTACCGAACACCAATCGCTGCGGCTTCAGGGTCGACGCCCGAAAGCGCAAATATCGGCCCCGCATTTATGATGATCGCGAC
Organism: Gammaproteobacteria bacterium; assembly: GCA_027293665.1. Taxonomy (GTDB): domain Bacteria; phylum Pseudomonadota; class Gammaproteobacteria; order Pseudomonadales; family Azotimanducaceae; genus SZUA-309. Next base: position 424 of record JAPUFN010000075.1, read on the forward strand.
GCAAACGAATGACGCAAACAGCGCCACCCACAGCCCCTGGCGGATCTTCGAACCCGCCTGGTCGATTGCCGCCGCTCCTCTGAGCTGGGCGACGATTGGCGTCAGCGCCATGGTCAGCCCGCTCATGAGCATGAACACAGGCCACAGAATGTTGCCGCCCAGCGCAACCCCTGCGAGATCAACCGAGGAATAGTGTCCGGCCATCGCCGTGTCGAGAAATCCCATGGCCATGATGAAGAACTGAGTCGCCACCATCGGCATGCCCAGACGCAGGAGATCGCGAAACTCATCCCGATAGGCGTCAAACATCTTCATGGCGCGCGATGTTAGCCGAAACTGATCGCAATAAGCGCAACATCCCTGCTGCTGCGTCTGCAAGACCTTGAGATCAGCCCGCGCTCATGGGAGTCTGTACTTCAGCTTCACGCGAGGGGGAAATCGTGAAAAAAGGGAGAACAATGAAAAAGCAGGCTATGGGTGTTTGCGCAATTCTGCTACTGGCGGTGTCTTACGCGCACGGTGCAGAGGACTGCCAACCGTCGCGTTGGGGTGCGGATGACGAGATCGGCAATGCCAATCTGATCACGCCGGCAACGGTGCTCACCGCAGCAAGGCTGATAAAAACCGGTAAGACCTACAGCCTCGGTATTATCATCGACAGCACCACACCTGCGTATCCGCCGCGCAGTCTGTCGCTGCAAATCGTTCAGCCGGGTCAACAGGAAGGCGCGCGTCCGGCCTCGAGCGTGACCTACAACGACGACATATTTCAGGGCTGGTTCGGTATTGGTCCGCAGATTGACGGCCTGGGCCATCTGGGTGTGGATGGCATGTACTACAACTGCAACCATGCCCGCGACTTCTCCGACATCAGCGGGTTGACCCGACTGGGAATCGAAAAGGTGCCACCCATCGTCGCACGCGGCATTATCCTGGATATGGCTGGCCACTTCGGCGTCGATCATCTGGCTGGCGGCCAGACGTTTTCAGTCGATGATGTTAAAGCAGTGGAGCGCAAGCAGAACACGCCCGTGCAGGAAGGTGACGTGGTGCTCTTTCACACCGGTTGGACCGACGCCAAACTGGAATCAGATCCCGCCACCTGGGTGAGCACCGAACCGGGAATCTCCGCGGCCGTTGCGCGCTATCTCGCGGGCAAAAACGTCGTAGCTGTCGGCGCTGATACCTGGGGCGTGGATGTCGTGCCTGCCGAGCGTGAAGACATGCCATTCATCGGTCACCAGATCCTGCTGAAGGAAAACGGTATCTATACCCTGGAGACGATGAACACCGGGCCCCTGGTTCGCGATAATGCGTTCGAATTTCTCTTCGTGCTGGGCCAGGCAAAAGTGCGCGGTGCAGTGCAGATGATCATCAACCCGATTGCAATCCGCTAGCTGACGTCAGCGGGCAGCGCGCGCTTTGCACTTAAACTGAGCTTTGAGATTTCCTGCTTCGAGGTAGCGGGCAATGTTTTCCGCATCCAGGGTTATGGCGTTCGCACCCCACGCCCAGCGTCTTTCCTTATCGTCAGCCGAGTGCGTAGCTGGAACGCGTTGCTGGCCAAATTTTACATAGCTGCGCGATCCTTGATCAAAAAGATAAAGGACGTTGCGCCGTTCGCCCATCGGAGCACAACCCCATGTGCTCGCTGCGCTCTCGGCAGCGGCTACCGGTGCGGCCGTTACGGCGACCAACAACAAAAACAGGCACGTTCGCTTCATGAGCCGCCATCAGTATCTGGCAGGTGTCCATTCGAGTATTACACATATAAAGTAACCGCGGCACGATTGGACAAAAGCCTCTGACCTGGATCAATATTTCACCAGCTCGGCCAGAGCAGCCATGGGGAGAATTGGCATGACAACTGACGTGGAAACCACACAAGTCGGACAACTCGAACAGCAGATCTTCGAACTTACCGAACAACTTCAGGCTTTGCGAAAAGCCAGTCCAGAAAAAGAGGTCAGCAATTATTCATTTGCGACGCCCAACGGCGAGACCACTCTGGCGAATCTTTTTGGCGACCACAGCAGACTTCTGATGATTCACAACATGGGTCAGGGATGTCGCTATTGCACATTGTGGGCTGATGGATTCAACGGGTTTCTGCCGCACCTCGAATCCGCGATGGCAGTCACACTCGTGTCAAAAGACGCACCGGACACCCAACGCCGGTTCGCTAATTCGCGCGGCTGGCGCTTCAATCTTGCGTCGCACGGTGGCGGTGACTATATCCGCGAGCAAACAGTACTGGAAAATTCAGACAACATGCCGGGTGCGGTGGTCTACGAAAGTAAAGGCGACAAGATCTATCGAAAAAGTTCCTGCGTCTTCGGACCTGGTGACCTGTACTGCTCGATGTGGAGCCTGCTGGGCCTTGCGGGGCTGAGCGAAGCGGACTGGACACCGCAGTACAGCTACTGGCGCCGGCCAGAGACACTCGACGATGGCGGCGCGAACATTGTCGAATAGCATGGCTGCCTCTTACGTGATCTATGGGGGCGAGCTGAGCCTGTTTACCCGTAAGCTCGAAGCTGCACTGATTTTCTATGGCGCTGAGTTTGTTACGCAATCGAAGACCGAAGACAACCGCCAGCTCATCGAAACCCGCGCAGCCACTCATCAGGTTCCCGTGTTGCAGACGCCTGAAAACTGGCTCATAGCCGATACCACGCCCCTGCTGCGCATGCTGGATGGCCGTTTCCCCGACCGCCGCTTGTTTCCCGACGGCCCGGCTGGCCTGCTCGCGCATACACTCGAAGAACACTTCGACGAATGGATTGCGCGCGTCATGGTGCATTACCGCTGGCACTATGAGGACAGCGCAAGATTTGCCTCCCTGAAAATGGCTAACGGAAATCCCGCCATCGCAGAACTCATGCTCGATTGGGGTCCGCGAGCCTGCCGGGCAACCGGTACTCAATCGCCGCAGCAGCAACGCGCCGCGGAGGATGAGTACGTGCGCATGCTCGAAGCCATGGAACAGCAGCTACGCGAGAGTGCATTTCTGCTCGGCGAGCGGCCGACCGCCATCGATTGCATTGTGCTGGGTGGGCTGCGCGCCCATACCAACATGGATCCGGATCCGCAGAAAGTCACCGCCAACTACCCAACAGTGATCGACTGGGCACAACGCCGGGCGGACACCTGGGATGGCTCGGGTGAGCTTGCCATGTTGCCGGAATCCGGTTTCGCACAGCACGTCCTCGGCGAAATGGCTACCACCTATCAACCTTATGTCCTGGCTAACCGTGCTGCGCTGAGCGCAGGCGCGAAGGCGTTTCACATTGAAATCTACGGTGAAGATGTCAGCTATCTGACCCGCCCGTATCCCGAAAAGTCTCGATTGATGGTGGTCGAGCATATCAACTCGCTGACAAGTCAACAGCAGGACACGGTCAGGCAGCTGCTCGACAGGTACGCTCTGAGCGAAGCATTTCGTTAGACGCCGTTCAGCTGGGCAGGACCTTGCGCTGGAGAAATTCTGTCAGCGCCTGATTGAAAACTGCCGGATTCTCAAAATAGGGTGAGTGACCCGAGTCAATCTCGCAGCGCTCAGCGCTCGGCAGCAGCTCACAGAGTTCCTTGAGTACGGCCGGTGGCCATAACACGTCGTCAGTCCCGGAAAAAATAAGAATCGGCAGCGTCAACGATTGCGCACGTTCAACCGATA
>JAPUFN010000076.1 GCA_027293665.1 Gammaproteobacteria bacterium
TGGGACGAGTCCGGTGAACCCGACGTTGCACATGAAGCCTCTCGAATTGCCAATTCACAGTGTGATCTTGTGATCGCCAAATCTCTCGGGACCCTCATCGCATTAACCGCCTTCAAGCAGTGTGGCTTCCGGCCAGGCCGCGCGGTCTTCATCGGCATTCCGTTTAATCACTATTCCACCGACTATCAGCAGTTGCTACAAGAATTCGCCGTTGCAACTCCCGCACTGTTCATTCAGCAAACGGCCGATGTCACAGGCAGGTTTGACGCTCTCAACGCAAGGTATGCGGATGTAGCTGAAGTGGCCGAGGTTCCCGGCAGCGATCACTTTTACGGCGATGTCGAACAGCTGCAAAAGTTGATCAGCGCCTGGCTGCTGTAAGTTGAATTTTCAGTCTGCTTTTTTTCTACCATCGTCCGCAGTCATTCACCCCGCAGCGCCGTAGTAATCGGCAGTCGTGCCGCCCGCACCGCGGGAAAAAGGCCGCCAATGACGCCCAACACCAGCGCCCAGGTGATGCCGAGCCGTAAAAGTTCAGGCGTAACGGCAAAATCGAAGGCGACTTGCGAAAACGACCCACTATTCAGGGTGGACGCGGTGTACCCGTCAAACAGGAGGTAGACCACAACGCCACCCAAAATTCCTCCTAACACCGCCAGAAGCAGTGCTTCGATCATTACCGAAAACACCAGCGGCACTCCACCGAATCCCAGCGCGCGAAGTATCGCAATTTCGACCGTACGCGTACTTACTGCGGTGTACATCGTGTTCAACGCAGCGAACACTGCGCCGATCGCCATAAGGAAAGCGACGCCATAGCCAAATGTGTTGATCAGTGCAGCGCGCTGTTCACCTTGGCTCGCGTAGAACTGTGCTTCCGTTTCAAGCCTCAGATCAAGTCGCGGGTCCGCCTGAATTCTCTCGTTAATTGCTTCGGCTTGTGCCGGATCTTCAAGCAACACGCGTGCCGAAGTGATACTGCCTGGCCGACGGAAGCTCGACTGCACAACCGCCAGATCGGCCCAGACTTCCGACTCATAAGCGCCACCTTGCGCTTCGAAATGGCCAACGATTCGCCAGTTGCTTTCACGAAAGTCGATTTCGCTACCGATTTCAAGGCCTGCAAATTCCGCAGCCGCCATCACACCCGCGACGAGCTCATTCCTGCCCGGCTCAAACCTGCGACCCGCAACAATCTGAAATTCCGGCCGGATATCCAGTCCCGCCTGCCGCATACCTCTGAAGACCAGATTTGCGGGGCTGCCCGTCTCTTTTTTCGGAATATCGGCGATCACGTAGAGTTCGCCGCTGGCGAGCTCAATGCCTTCCATCCTCGACAGGATGTTGAATTCCTCGATACCCAAATTGCTCGATAACTCACCGTTAGTACCATCGCGCATCACAATCGCCCGATTAGGCAAACTGCTGCTTTCAAGCACCATGTTGAAACCCGTGGCCATCGATAACAAGCCGACCAACACGGCAACGACCCCAGCGATACCCACGACAATCACAGAGGATGAGCCGATTCGCGAACCGATATTGCGAACATTCATCGCGGTGATCTCATAAATCTGGGAGAACATCTAGTTCTTCCGCAGCGCGTCAACAATTGTGAGCCGTCTGGCCGACATCGCCGGAACGATCCCGATCACGATCCCGATCACGACTGACAGCCCTATGGCAGTGGCTAACGTAGTAGCAGAGAAGTCGATGGAGCCGGCAAAGCTTTCAAGTACTGGAGCTATGCCCGGGAGCAGTAGGTATGCCATCGCGATTCCACACAACCCGCCGACAACACAAAGAACGATCGCTTCACCAAGAACGAGCGCGGACACAGCCGTATCGGTGAAGCCAATCGTTTTGAGAACAGCAAGTTCGGGAATCCGCTCACGTAAAGCCTGCGCCATCGTATTGCCAGTCAGCAGAACGATCGTGAAGAAAACCGCGCTCATGATGATTGTTGTAATAAACCCGATATCACCAAGCTGGCTTGCGAACTGGCGGGAGAATTCGTCTTCAGTGGCCGTTCGGGTGGGATCCCGGGAATTTTCAAACAGTGAATCGATCTCTCGCGCAATTTCAGCCGCGCGTTCCGGTTCACTGAGTCGCACAGTCCACCAGCCTACCTGGTCCCGCCGATCCAACTCCACGGATTCAGTGAAGTATTGATACTGAAAGAGGAACAGTGGTCTGCTTGATTCTGCCTCCTCAAACGTCCCGACCAACTCGAATTCCCAGGTTCGGGAACCGTCGGCTTTCGGCCAGATGTCCGCCTGGATGGGAATGATGTCGCCGAGTTTCCAACCGTATTGTTCTGCAAGGCCGGCTTTAACAACGGCGCCAGTGCGAGTCCCGGCAAAGGCTTCGAGTTCTGCGGGGTTAATGATGAACTCCGAATACATATCGAAATATTCGAGCGGTTCGACCGGATACTTGGGGAAGAAATTTTTTGGATCCTGATACACGCCGCCGAACCAGCTTTGCTGAGTCACCAGATTCACGCCTGCGATGGCAGCAACCTGCCGCTTTTGACTCAGCGGGAGTTCATCAACGATTGAATATTTGGGTGTGACGATGAGCCGATCGACGCCCACGATCGTCACACCACCCGTAAATGCTTCCCCTACAGCCTGCAGTAGTACGAACAACACGAAAGCGATCATCACCGACAACAGTGTCAGCACCGTGCGGGTTTTCTTCCGGAATAGATTCGCCCACAGCAGCGAAAGGTAACTCACACGATGGCCTCTTCCACCAGCTTGCCTTTGTCCATGTGCAGTATTTTCTTCGCATGCCCGGCGGCTTTAGGGTCATGGGTCACGACGATCACGGTTTTGCGGTGATCTCGATTCAGAATCTCCAGCAATCCGAGAATTTCATCGGCCGTCTCCCGGTCGAGATCACCCGTCGGCTCATCGCATACGAGCAGCTTTGGATCCGCGACAATAGCCCGCGCGATCGCAACACGCTGCTGTTGCCCACCTGAGAGTTCTCCGGGCTTGTGCTTCGCGCGATCTGTCAGGCCCACGATCTCCAATGCGATCGCCGCGTTTTTCTGCCGTTGCGCGCGTGACAGATTCGTCAGCAACAGCGGCAATTCGACATTGCGCTGTGCGTTCAACACAGGCAATAGATTGTAGAATTGAAAAATAAAGCCGACGTGTACAGAGCGCCACTTCGCAAGGGCGCGACCCGACAACTCATTGAGATCCGAGCCCCCTACCCTGATCAAACCACTGGTGGGGTGATCAAGGCCACCAATAAGATTGAGCAATGTGGTTTTACCGGAACCCGAGGGTCCCATCAGAGCGAGAAAGTCGCCCTCTTCGATGTCCAGGTTGATTCCCGTCAACACCTCAACAGTTTCCCGACCCTTCACAAACTGCTTCTCAACGTCCCTGCACTCAACAATCGCCATGCGTCTCCCTTCTTGTAGTGATAGATAGAGCTATAGATAGAGTTATAAAGATAGTTATAGAGCCTGGTTCACGACAGACACACGATCACCACTACTGAGTTCATTCAGTCGTTCACCGGACAGGTCTGCAACGACGCGTTCACCGTTGCCCAATCCATCGACAATCCGTACGCGCGCACCCTGGCGCTCGGCGATGGTCACCGACCGCCGACTGGCCTGTTGCGCAGCCACGACAAATACAAATTGCCCAGCGTCATCCCGGGCAACCGAATCGTAGGGCACAAGCACACCCGTCCGCGCAGCCGTACCTTCCGCATGGCTGCTTTTCTCCTCGAGGAATGCGACTCGCACGCCCATATCGGGAAATACGCGCTCGTCACGCTCGAGCAACGCAACCCTCACCCGCACCGTCGCCTTGCTGCGATCCGCAGTTGGAATAATGGCGATAACCTCAGCCGGAAAATGATAATCGGGATAGGCGTTGAGCGTGACTTGCACGGGTTGTGCCGGATAAACGCGGTTGATATACGACTCGTTCACATCGACTTCTACCTCGAGTGACTCCATGTCGACAATCGTGCAGATGCCCGTACGGGTGAAATCGCCGCCAGCGGACACCGGCGAGATCATCTCCCCGGGTTGTGCGGCCTTGGCGACGACGATTCCGGCGAAAGGTGCCCGAATCTGCATATCGGCGAGCATTTCGCGCCGCACCGCCACACTACTTTCAGCCACCTGGATGTCTTTACCGGCTTTAGCCAGGCGCGCAATGAGCGCCTGCACATCCAGGCCGTCGCGGTCGAGATCCGCCTGGCTTGCGAGATTGCGTTTGGCAAGACCCTGGGTCCTGGCGAGATCGAGCTGAGTCTGTTTCAGCATTACATTGATCTCATCGAGTCCAGCCCTGGCGGATTCGAGTTGCGACTCGGCGAGATTGAGCTGTGCGCGGGGAATGCTGTCATCCAGAGTTGCCAGTAATTGGCCTTTAGCGACAACAACGCCCTCCTCGATGAGCACCTCGAGGACTTTACCCGTCGTCTTGGAGCTGACCGTTGCCTGCCGCCTTGCCACCACGTACCCCGTCGCGTCGAGTACACTGCCGCCGGTCTCGACACTCGACACGGCCTGCGCGACTGCGGTATTGATGACAATACCTTCGTCAGCCATGGGAAAATCAAAAAACCATCCAGTAAAACCGATACCGGAGACGACGGCTATCAACACGAACCACTTGAGTGGCCGCAGCCCACCAGCAGCCGGCTGTGCCGAGCGGTCGATCTTGAGATCATTCAGCAAATTCTTACGATCCACGGGCTGCGTGTCCATCTATTGCCTGCCTGCCGCCGATTCTACCATCTCCGACGCACCAGAGAATCACGGCTGCAGGGCGCATCGACGCGACCCAATGGCTTCCGGTATGTTTAGCCTGTCTACTGAGGTCGAATGTTGGTCACCCGAACTGCCAAAATACTGCAAAGCATCTGCGAGATCCCCGCTGCGGACTGGAACCGATGCGCGAATCCCGCCTGCGTTACGTTCGACCCGTTCGTCACTCACGAATTCTTGAGCGCGCTGGAAGAAAGCGGCAGCGCCACCGGCAGAACCGGTTGGCAACCATTTCATCTCATTGTTGAAGAAGACGGCGAGCAGATCGGTGTAATGCCGATGTACGTGAAAAATCATTCCCAGGGCGAGTATGTCTTCGATTACTCGTGGGCAGACGCCTGGCAACGTTCAGGTCAGGATTACTACCCGAAACTTCAGGTGAGTGTTCCTTTCACACCAGCCACCGGCCGTCGGGTACTCGTTGCCCAGCCCGATCCGGAGACGGAACAAACACTCCTTGGCGCTTGTGTGCAGGTGAGTGAGCAGATTGACGTGTCTTCAGTGCACATGACATTCATGCCTGAATCGCAATGGCAGGCAGCGGGTAAACTGGGATTTCTACAGCGGATGGATCAGCAGTACCACTGGCACAACGCCGGTTATGCCACTTTTGATGACTTTCTCGCCGACCTATCATCGAAGAAACGGAAGAATCTGAAACGCGAAAGACGCGATGCCCTCGCACATGATCTCGAGATCGAATGGTTGACCGGCTCGGACATCACCGAATCACATTGGGATGCTTTCTACCGCTTCTATCTCGATACAGGCGCGCGGAAATGGGGCTCGCCTTACCTCACGCGGGAGTTCTTCAGCCTGATCAGCGAGCGACTGGCCGACCATACCTTGTTGATCATGTGTAAACGATCCGGCACCTACATCGCGGGTGCGCTGAATTTCATCGGTGGCGATACGCTGTTTGGACGTAACTGGGGCTGCCTTGAGCATCACCCCTTCCTGCATTTCGAGATCTGTTACTACCAGGCAATCGATTTCGCGATCGACCGCGGCCTCAAGAAGGTTGAAGCAGGAGCCCAAGGCAGTCATAAGGTTGCTCGCGGCTACCTGCCCCAGGCAACCTACAGTGCGCACTGGATTTCAGATCCGGGACTACGCCGAGCGGTCGATCAATTCCTCGACGAAGAACGCCGGTACGTGCAGCAGGACATAGACTACGTGGAACGAAATACCCCGTTCAAACAATCGATCGATCTCCAGGGAATCCGCGAACTTTCACTTGGCGAAGCATCATCGCAGTCCAAATCGCAGTTCAAATCGCAATCCGACGTCTGATCCCGAATCGATTCGAGCGGGCGGCTCAGTCGGGTAATCCAAGTACCCGCTTGGCGATGATGTTGAGCTGAACCTCTTTCGTCCCGCCCGCAATCGTCAAGGATTTCTGGTACAGCCACGCCCGGGTGATGGCGAGTTCATCCGCCGAAAAACCTGCACCTGCAACTCCAAGACCTCGAGTCCCCATGGCCGCA